>DASZOD010000312.1:0-4245 GCA_035550935.1 Egibacteraceae bacterium
CCGGCACCAGGGCGGCGAGGAAGCGTTCGCCGCGCTGGCCGACCGCGGCCAGCTTCATGTTCTCCAGGACCGTCATGCGGCCCAGCGCCCTTGTGAGCTGGAAGGTGCGGACCATGCCGCGCCGGGCCACCCGGTGGGCCGGCAGGCCGGCGATCGGCTCGCCGTCGAAGGACCACCGCCCGGCGTCGGGGCGCTCGAAGCCGGTCACAACGTTGAAGAAGGTCGTCTTGCCGGCCCCGTTGGGCCCGATCAGGGCGGTGATGCATCCGCGCTGGACCTCGAGATGCTCCACGTCGACGGCGCGCAGCCCGCCGAAGCTGCGCTGGACGCCGTCGGCGACCAGGATGGGGTCGGCCTTGGCCACCCCTGGCCGGGGGGCGACGCCGGCGAAGGGCGACCGTTGCGGTGTCGTGGCCTCAGCGGGCATCCAGCAGCATCTCCCTGCGGTCGCCGAAGAGGCCCTCGGGCCGGAAGGCCATGAGCAACATGAGGCCCAGGCCCACGAGTGCGAAGCGCACGGCGCCGACCTCGGGCGCGGCGAGCAGGCCGGGCGGGACGAGCCCAGTGCCGATGGCCTGGCGCAGGAAGCTGTCGGTTCCGGCGACCAGGAACCAGAAGATCACCGAGCCGACGACGGGGCCCAGGACCCGCCCGGCGCCGCCGAGGATGAGCACGGTGTAGGCGAAGAACGTCACCACCGGGTTGTAGGAGTCGGGGGTGACGGCCTGGTTGGCGAAGGCGAGGACGATGCCGCCGACCGCGCCGACGACCCCGCCGAGCACGAGGCTCTGGAGCTTGTAGCCGAACACGTTCTTGCCGAGGCTGCGGGCGGCGTCTTCATCCTCGCGGATCGACCGCTGCACACGTCCCCAGGGGCTGCGCATGAGTGCGAACACGAGCAGCGCGCTGAGCGCGACCAGGGCCCAGCCGACCAGGACGATCCACAAGCCACGGGCGGAGAACGACAGCCGGCCCAGGCCGTAGCTGCCCGGCGGGATCGGGCTGAGGGCGTAGAAGGCGTCGGCGAACTGTTGGAGGCCGAACACCCCGTTGGTGACAGGCCGGGCGTAGTTCGAGCGGTAGATCAGCCGCAAGATCTCCGCGGCGGCGATCGTGGTGATCGCCAGGTAGTCCGCGCGCAGGCGCAGGGTGGGCAGGCCGAGCACGAGCGCGAGCACGACCGCGCAGGCCAATCCGATCAGCACGCCGAGCCACAGCGGCCCTCCGTACTGGGCGACGACGATCGCGGGGCCGTAGGCCCCGACGAGCATGAACCCCACATGCCCGAAGTTGAGCAGCCCCGTGTAGCCGAAGTGCACGTTCAGGCCGATCGCCGCCAGCGCGTAGACCGTGGCCTCGACCCCCACGGCCGCCCTGGCCCCGTCCGCGAAGATCGCCGAGAAGTCCATGCCTCAACCGATCCGCTGCGGCTGCCCGAGGATGCCCTGGGGCCGCAGCAGCAGCACGACGATGAGCACGGCCAGGGCCCAGGCGTTGCGCAGCTCGACGGGGAAGTAGGCGGTGCTCAGCTGCGCCACCAGACCCACCAGCAGGCTGCCCACCATCGCGCCGAACGCGGTCCCCAGACCACCCAATATGACGCCCGCGAACATCAGCAGCAGCAGGTTGAAGCCCATGTCCCAGGTGATGACCTCCACCAGCCCGAAGAACACCCCACCGAGCGCGGCCAGCGCGCCGCCCAGGATCCACACCGTCAGGACTACGCGCTCGACGTCGATGCCCGACGACTCGGCGAGGTCACGGTTGTCGGCGACGGCGCGCATCGCCTTGCCGACCCGGGTGCGCTGCAGCAGCAACCCTACCCCGCCGAGCACCACGAACGACAAGACGATCACGACCAGGTCCCGGGGGGTCAGCGCCACCGGTCCCAGCTGCAGCGCCTGCTGCAGCGTGTAGTCGGCGTACGGGCGGGCCCTGCTGCCGAAGAGAATGAGGATGAGATGGCGCAGCAGGAGCGACAGCCCGATCGAGATGATGAACATCTGGATGAGCCCGGTCCCGCGGGTGCGCAGGGGTCTCCACAGCCCGCGATCCAGCCCGGCCCCGACGACCCCGCCGAGGGCGACCGACAGGGCCGCGGCCGGGATCAGCTGCAGCCGCGGGCCCGCGGCCGAGGCGTTGAACAGGAACGCGAAGGTCGCCCCCAGGGTGACGAGCTCCCCGTGGGCGAAGTTGATCAGCCGGGTGGTGCCGAAGACCAGTGACAGCCCGATGGCGGTAATCGCGATGATGACGCCGAGCTTGACGCCCTCTACCGCCAGCTGGGCCAGCTGCCGTAGCACGCGCGGCGCGCTGCTGCCACCCTCGCCCAGCGGGAAGATCACGGTGCGCTGCTGGCCGGGCCGGACGGTGACCGCGTCGAGCGTCGCCCCGTCGGGGTTGCGCAGGCCCACCCCCTCGGGCAGGGTTTCCTCGTCCAGGGTGACCGTGTAGTCGCCGGGTCCGGGCAGCGCGACCTCCCAGACGCCCTGCCCGTCGCTGATGTCGCGACCGACCTGGGAGCCGTCACGCGCCACGGTGACCGCCACGCCTTCGACCGGCTCGCCTGCGGCGTCCCTGAGGGTCCCCCGCAGGGTCTCGGCGAGCTCCTGGGCCAACGCGGAACCGCCCAGCAGGAGGCTGACGGCGAACAGCCCGGCGAGGAGCGCCTTCAGCAGTCTGCGCACGCCCGTCCGTGGCTCCTTTGCCGCCGTCGACGGCCTTGCCGACCGGCATCGGTGCGGTCGAGATCAGCGCAGTGTAAGGCTGAACACCCTCTGCGGTGGGGCGGCGGGGACGTCCTCGACCACCGGCGAGGCCGTCGGGGCCGTCGCGCCCGCCGACCGCGACAGCGCCGGCTTCACTCCGCCTGGTAGCGCCCGATGACCTGCTCGGCGACGGCCTTCATCGTCAGGCGCCGTTCCATGGCCGCCTTCTGGAGCCAGCGGAAGGCCGCTGCCTCGCTCAAGCCTTCGTGCTCCTGCAGCAGGCCCTTGGCCCGCTCGACCAGCTTGCGCGCTTCCAGCCGGCTGGTGAGGGCGCCGACCCGGTCCTCCAGGCCTTGCAGGTCCTTGAAACGCCCGGCGGCGATCTCGATGGCTGGCAGCAGGTCGTGCTTCTGGAAGGGCTTGACCAGGTAGGCCATCGCCCCCGCGCGGCGGGCCTTCTCGATGAGGTCGCGCTGGCTGAACGCGGTCAGGATCAGCACCGCCGACAGCCGTTCCTTCGTGATCTGCTCGGCGGCCTGGATCCCGTCCATCACCGGCATCTTCAGGTCGAGGATCGCCAGGTCGGGACGGAGCTCGCGCGCCAGGCGGACCGCGGTGGCACCGTCGGACATCTCGGCGACGACGTCGAAGCCCTCCTCGATCAGCATCTCCTTGAGGTCCAGGCGGATCAGTGCCTCGTCCTCGGCGATGAGCACGCGCAGCGCACGGTCGGCCCGCTCGGCCACTCGGTGCTCCTTCCCGCGGGACGTGGTCGTCGCTGGCGGTGTCACGCCCGTGCTCTCCCCGGGCCCGGCAGGAGCCGTTCGAGCAGCTCGTCCTGTTCCTCGAGCAGCTCGGCGACCCGCGCGGCGGTCTCGTCATGCTGGCGCTCGAGCCGGCGCAGGTCCTGGGCGGCCTCCCGTCGCTGGCGGTCGGCCAGCGGCGTGGCCGACACGGCCGCACGCGTGGCGGCGTCGTGCGCGACGTCGCGCTGGTAGGCGATCTGCTCATCGATGATGCGCAGGGCTTCCCGGGTGCGGGCCAGCTCGTCGCGTACCTGCTTCAGTCGCTTCTCGACGTTGCGTTGCGGCGTCACGCTCACCTCGCTGGCCGACGCGGGGACCTGGCGATCGGTCCGGGCTGCGCGCTGGAGTGTAACGGAGGCGCTGGCTTGGCCACGGCGACGGGGGCCACGGCCAGCGCCGCGTCTGGTGCCCCAGCATCACATCGACCCGCACCATGGCCCGACCGTCGCCGGCGCGCGGTTTCGAGTCAGCGGTGGCCGCCCGCCCTCACGTAGACGTCGCGAGCAACCGAGGACGTGCCCCGGGAGGGATTCGAACCCTCACGCCTTTCGGCACACCCTTTTGAGGGGTGCGTGTCTGCCGGTTCCACCACCGGGGCCGGTGCTGCAGGGCCGTCACCGGTGGGGGCGACCGCCACAGCCGGGCCAGGGACCGGTGCCGAGGATAACCGCGACCGCCCGCCTCAGCAGTGCAGACCAACTGCGCGGGCGATCCCCGCACCAGAGCCGGCA
>DASZOD010000313.1:0-3849 GCA_035550935.1 Egibacteraceae bacterium
CTCCCCCAGATCGGATCCCCGCCCGCCGGCGCCGCCCTCTCCCGGGGCCGGTGGGGAATCCTGGCAGCGGAGCCGGAGAGATTCGAACTCTCGAGGGTCGAAGACCCCACGGCCACTCCAAGACCGCGCCATAGGCCAGACTAGGCGACGGCTCCGGCAGGAGGGCAGTATAGCTGCGGGCCCTCCGGAGCACCCCTGTGACAGGCCGATGCAGCAGTGAGCGACACCGCCGTCCCACCCTCTCGGGACCGTCGCAGCACCTCTCCAGGCGCGTTCCCCCACGCCTGGACGGTGTTTCGCGTCCGGGGCGTGCCGGTGCGGGTGGACGTCTCCTGGCTGCTGATCGCGGGGTTCGTGCTGTGGCTGTTCTTCGGCCGGTTCGCCCGGCTGCTGGGCGAACTCGGCCCAGCGACGGTTGTCGGCGCGTCGGCGGCCGCCGCGCTGCTGTTCTTCGCCAGCCTGCTCGCCCACGAGCTCGGCCACGCCCTGACGAGCCTGGACCGGGGCGTGCCCGTGCTGGGCATCACGCTGTTTCTCATGGGCGGTGTGACCGAGTCGACCCGGGAGGCCAAGAGCGCCAAGGACGAGTTCGTCATCGTCGGGATCGGGCCGTTCATCAGCCTCGTGCTGGCCGCGCTGTTCGGGCTGGTGTTCACCGCGGTCCGCGACGTGGCGCCGCTGGCGGCGGTGGCGGGCTACCTGGCGTGGACCAACCTGGCACTGGCCGCGTTCAACGTCATTCCCGGCTACCCGTTGGACGGCGGCCGCCTGCTCCGGTCGGTGCTGTGGGCCCTTACGAAGCGGCCCAACAAGGCCACCCGCTGGGCCGCCCGGGTGGGCCAGGGCTTCGCTCTGCTGGTGATCGGCCTGGGCCTGTGGATCCTGGCCCGGCCCGCCGGCGGCGGCGGACTCGACGGGCTCTGGGAGATCCTCATCGGCTTCTTCCTCTACCGGGGCGCCGCCGACTCCCACCGCCGGGCCCGCCTGCGCGAGCAGCTGGCCGGCCGCCGGGTCCGCGACGCGATGGGCAGCGTGCCCGACGCGCTTGACCCCGACCAGTCTCTGGCCGAGGTCGTCGACCGGGTGCAGACCCGTCCGTCGCTGCCCTGGCCGGTCGGCAGACCGGTGTCGCGGGTGCTGCGGCTGGACGACATCAACGCCGTGTCCCAGGACCGCTGGGCCATCACCACGGTGTCGGCCGTCGCGGGGGACGCCCAGCCGCTCCTCATCGAGGCGGACACGGGCATGGACGTCGCGCTGGACCGGATGGCGCAGGCGCCCGACGGCACGCTGGTCGTCGTGGAGGCCGGCCGGGCGGTCGGACTGCTGACCCCCAGCCTGGTTTCCCACCTTGCGCCTTGATGCGGATCCTGCGACGGCTGCTGCTACCCACGTCGGTCGCGCTGATCGTGGCGGCTGCCTGGACCGTGCCGCTGCCGCTGTTCCTGGAGGCACCCGGCGATCTGGTCAGCCTCGGAGACCGGGTCGAAGTCCACGCCCCTGACGCCCAGCCGCTGGCCGGCGAGTTCCTGTTCGCCACCGTGAACCTCACCCCGGGGACCACCGCCGACCTCGCACGCGCGGCGCTTGACGACCGCATCGCGGTCGTGCCCAGTCAGCAGCTCCTCCCGCCGGGGGTCGACGAGGACGACTTCTTCGAACGCCAGCGCACGCTGTTCGACTACAGCGCCGACGTCGCGGCGGCCGTGGCCATGCGCGCCGCCGGCTACCCCGCCGACCCCGAGGCGACGCGCGGTGACGGGGCGGTGGTGGTGGATGTGCTGCCAGGTGCCCCTGCGGACGGCGTCCTGCGCCCCGGGGACGTCATCACCGCGGTGGACGGCCGGCCGATCGAGACCGCCGACCAGCTGCGCGAGGCCGTCGACGCGACCGGCGGGCAGGGCGCCGCACTGGAGCTGGCCTTCCGCCGGGACGGGCAGGAGCGCCGCGAGCGTGTCACCCCCCGGCTGCTGCCGGCGGCCGAAGGACCGGCCATCGGCATCCTGATCGACACCTTGCGACCGCGGCTGGACCTGCCCGTCGCCGTCGACTTCGACGCCGCCGGCATCGGCGGGCCCAGTGCCGGCCTCATGATCGCGGTGACCGTGTTCGACAAGCTGCGCGGCGACGTCGACCTGGCCGCGGGTCGGGTCGTCGTCGGCACCGGCACCATGGGCACCGACGGCCGGGTCGGCTCCATCGGTGGCCTTGTCTTGAAGGTCGCCGCCGCCGACCGGCGCGACGCTGACCTGTTCCTCGCTCCGGCCGCGCAGCTTGGGCAGGCCCGCCGCGCCCTGCCCGCGGGCAGCCACCTGCAGGTGCTGGGGGTGGAGACGTTCGACGACGCCGTGCTGGCTCTGCGTGAGACAGCCGTCGCGCCGCTCCCCCCGGCTCCGCGCTGAGCGCCGCGGCAACCCGCCACCCGCCGCCGCTGCTATCCTGTGGGTCCGCCGTGGTCAGCGCCGGGTGGGCGCGGGGCGAGGTCCCGTGCGACGCCGCGCCGCGAACCTGGTCAGGGCCGGAAGGCAGCAGCCATAAGCGGTCTGCGGCGGGTGCCGCGGATCGGCCGCGCCCAGCGCCCGTCCGGCGCTGACCCACGGCTCTTCCCCGGGCCGGCTGCCCGACAGCGCCGCCGACGTCTTCCCGAAGTCGTGCCCGACAGGACCGCGCGTGGCCTACGTGTCGCTCTACCGCAAGTACCGGCCGCAGACCTTCGCCGAGGTGGTGGGACAGGGCCACATCACCACCACCCTGGCGAACGCGATCGTCGAGGGCCGCTCGCACCACGCGTACCTGTTCACCGGCCCCCGCGGCACCGGCAAGACCTCCACGGCGCGGATCCTGGCCAAGGCCCTCGACTGCGAGCGCGGGCCGACCGCGCAGCCGTGCAACGCCTGCGGTCACTGCACGGCGATCACCGCCGGCTCGCACGTCGACGTCGTCGAGATCGACGCCGCCAGCCACGGCGGCGTAGACGACGTCCGGGACCTGCGTGAGCGGGTCGCGCTGGCGCCGGCCGGTGCCCGTACGAAGGTCTACATCGTCGACGAGTGCCACATGCTGTCGATGGCGGGCTGGAACGCCTTCCTCAAGACCGTCGAAGAGCCGCCTGGCCACGTCGTCTTCGTGTTCGCCACCACGGAGCCCCACAAGGTGCCCGACACCATCCTGTCGCGCACCCAGCGCTTCGACTTCAAGCGCGTCGGCGCCGCCACCCTGGCAACCCATCTGGGTCAGGTCAGCACCCTCGAGGGCCTCGACTTCGAGCCTGGGGCTGCCGACCTCATCGTCCGGGCCGGCGACGGCAGCGTCCGCGACGCCCTGTCGGTGCTGGACCAGATCGTCGCCTTCACGGGGTCGACGGTGACCGTGCGCGGCGTCGCCGAGGTACTGGGCGCCGTCCCCGAGGACCTGCTGGCAGAGACCGCCGACCTCATCGCCGCCGGTGACGTCGCCGGGCTGTGCGGGCTCGTCCAGCGCCTAGCGGACGGGGGCCAGGACCTGCGCCAGTTCGCCCGCGAGAGCGTCGAGCACCTGCGGGCGCTGCTGCTGCTCCAGGTGGCCCCCGACGGCGGCCTCGTCGCCGGCACCGCGGAGCGGCTGAACCGGCTGGCGGGCCAGGCGCAGCGCCTGGGGCGCTGCCAGCTGCTACGGGCGATCGAGCTGCTGGCCGAGGCCCAGGCGCAGATGCGCCGCGGCAACACCCGCCTGCCGCTGGAGATGGCGCTGATCAAGGCGGCGATGCCCGAGGCCTCCGGCGACGCTGCAGCCCTCGCGACGAGGATGGATCGCCTGGAGCGCCGCGTCGGCGTCCGCGACGAGCCGCAGCCGCAGCCGCAGCCGCAGCCG
>DASZOD010000314.1:0-15125 GCA_035550935.1 Egibacteraceae bacterium
CGCGACGGCTACGACGACCAGCACCCCCGCCCCGAGGCGGGCGCGGCGTCCCCGCCCGCCCGCGCGCTCAGGCCAGTCGCAGCGCGAGAACGATCGTGGTGATCGCGAAGACCACACCGGTGATGACCGTCAGCCGGTCGAGGTTCTTCTCCACCATCGTGGAGCCGGCCATGCTGCTCATGGCACCGCCGCCGAACATGTCCGACAGGCCGCCGCCGCGTCCGGACTTCAGCAGGATGAACATGATCAGCACGATCGACACGATGACGTGGACGGCCACGATGACGCCTGTGAGCACGGATATCCCTCCGCCGGCCTGGGTGAGGATGCTACCAGGCGCTCATCCCGCCGCCCGGCCGACCAGGAACACGCCGACCTGCGGGCCCGAGTCGGTCAGCGTCCACAGCGGTCGGGCTCGGCGGGTCACGTCCAGCCTCCAAGGGTCGTGGTCCGCGCTGCGCCACAGCAGACCGTCGGCGCGCGGCAGGCCGGGGGCGGCCCTGCCCGCGCGCAGCTGGGCTTGGGTCTCCACGCAGGGGCAGCCGTTCACCGGCCCCCCCGCCGACGGCTGCCAGCGGCCCGTCGACCCGTGTGGGTCGGCGACATCCGGCCGCGCAGGCGCCAGGGCCCGGAAGGTGGCCAGCGCGGGGGAGTCGGTGACCTCCGGCTCCGGGGGCGTGTCCAGCGGCGCGGCCAGGTACGCGAACGACAGCGAGTAGGCGTTGAGTTCCGTGGCGAGCCAGCCGGGCAGGACCACGGCGACGGTCGTGGCCACAGCCAGCACGGCTGTTGCGAGCGTCGTCTCGGCGGACCGTCGCCAGGGCCGCATGTCGGGCGGGCGCTCGATGAGCCGCTCGACCCGGGCGGTGATGGTCCTGGCAGCGGGGCCCAACGCCACCGCGTGCACGGTGCCCCGGCCGGCGCTGCGCGACCACGGGCAGGGCCGCAGGGCCCCGACCGCCGCGCAGGCGCCCCGCGGAGCCTGCCGCCAGCGGCCGCCGTCCCACACCTTGAGGATGCCTGATGCGAGCGCCGCCGGCCGTCGGGTCTGGCCGCAGGCGAGCTCGTCGGCGCTCTCCTCCTGCTCGCGGCGCAACCAGCGCAGCGCCAGCTGCATGGGAGGCAGGAAGAACGCCAGGTCGCAGCACACCCCGACCAGCGAGCCCAGCAACGTGTCCCTACGGGCCACGTGCACCAGTTCGTGGGCCACCAAACCTTCGAGCTCGTGGGCGTCCAGACGGCCCAGCAGGTCCGGATCGACGGCGAGGACCGACCGCAGCGTCCCCGCCGTGAACGCGCCGCCCGCACAGCCGGGCAGCAGGAGCACCTGCGGGCAGCGCACCCGCCTGCCCGCGGCCAGACGGCGGGCGACCGCCACCACCGGACTGTCGAGCGGGGCGGGAACCGCATGCCCCAGCAGCCGGCGCAGCGCCACCACACCCAACGCCCGGCGTGACAGCAGCAGCACCGCCACCGTGGCCCAAGCCACCAGCAGCAGGTCGACGCCCCGGTCGGTCGACAGTCGCCGCAGCTCGCCGAGCAGCTCGACGAGCTGGCCGGTGGCGCTGCCGTCCCCGGTGGTCAGCCACAGCTGCGGCAGGTAGACGTCGGAAGCCAGCGCCGCCGCGGCAGCGGCGAGCACGGGCGCGAGCACCAGCAGGCGTCGGGGCCGGCTGCTGCGCACCCATCCGAAGCGCGACGCCAGCGCACCCAGCCCCACGGCGGCCAGCGACCCCAGCAGCGCCCTGACCGCGAACGACTCGGTCAGCAGCGACAGCAGGAAGCCCCGTCCGCCGGCGGCCGGCACTAGCCCTCCTGTTCGCGCTGCCGGTCGATCCTGGCCCGCAGCGCATCGAGCACCGCCGGGTCGGTGCCGTCGTCGATGACCTCGACGAAGTAGCTGATGGCCGGCTCGGGGAACGAGTCCACCAGCCAGTCGACGACGGACGTGACGGTCGACCTGGCGTAGTCCTCGCGGCTGACCGCCGGCCGGTAGCGGTGCGCCAGCCCCGAGGTGTCACGAACCAGCAGGGCCTTGGCCGCCAAGCGCGCCATCGTGGTCATGATCGTCGTGTAGGCGAGGTCGCGGTGACGGGCCAGCTCGGCGTGGACCTCGCGCACGGTCGTCTCGCCCAGCCCCCAGACCGTCTCCATGACCTCGGTCTCCAACGGGCCGAGGAGTCCCTCTGGCTGGGTCCTGCGTTTGGGCATCGTCGTCTCGCTTGTCTGGGGCTGTCCGACATCGTATGCGCATGGCCGCCCCGGCGGCCAGAGGCCGTCCCCAGGCGCAACGTGGGTACACTGCCTTGAGCCCCAATGTGTCACCAGCGGCAGTGTGCAGACTGCAGTCACCTTCGGTGAGCGTGCGACTGGTAAGACAGGCTCGCCGGCCTGTTGACTGCCCGATGAGCCCAGCGTGAACCGTTGAGGCTGACCGCTGTTGCGGGCAAACCCTTGTCTTCGACCACAGAGGAAGCGCGTGCGCATCGGGTTGATCGCCCCACCGTGGGTGCCGGTACCGCCCCCGGGCTACGGCGGCATCGAGATGATGCTGGACCTGCTCGCCCGCGGGCTGGTCGACGCCGGGCACGACCTGCTGTTGTTCGCCACCGGCGACAGCACCTGTCCGGTGCCGCGCGGCTGGCTGTTCGCAGACACGGCCGGGCTGGACATCGGCACCGCGTCCCAGGAGCTGCGCCACGTCATCCATGCCTACGAGGCGCTCAGGGGCTACGACATCGTGCACGACCATTCGCTGGTCGGTCCGTTCTACGCCGAGCGCTTCGGGGACCTGCCGGTGGTCACCACCAACCACGGGCCGTTCAACGAGGACCTCAACGACCTGTACCGGGTCATGTCGTCGAGCGTCCCGGTCATCGCCATCTCGCATACCCAGGCCCGGCAAGCGACCGGCGTGCCGATCGCACGGGTGATCCACCACGGCGTCGACGCCGCCGCCTTCCCGTTCGGCGACGGGGACGGCGGCTACCTCATGTCGCTGGGGCGCATGGCCTCGGAGAAGGGAGCCCACCGGGCTGCGGAGGTGGCGCGCAAGGCCGGCGCCCGGCTGCTGCTGGCCGGCAAGATGGAAGAGCCCGCGGAGTTCGACTACTTCGAACAGACCGTCCAGCCGCTGATGTCCGAGGACATCGAGTACATCGGCCAGGTCGACGAGGACCACAAGCTGGAGCTGCTGGCCGGGGCCCGCGCCCTCATCAACCCCATCCGCTGGTCGGAGCCGTTCGGCCTGGTCATGGTCGAGGCGCTGGCCTGCGGCACGCCGGTGCTGGCGTTCAAGGAAGGGGCGGCCACCGAGATCGTCACCCACGGGGTGACCGGCTTCCTCTGCGACGACGAGGACGACATGGCCGCCCGGGTGGACCAGCTCCACCGGGTGGACCGGCGGACCTGCCGCGCGGCGGTCGAGGACTACTTCTCCGCGCGCCGGATGGTCGCCGAGCACGTCGAGTTCTACGAGCAGGTGCTGCGCACCTCGGCTAGAAGCCGGTGACGACCGACGGCGTGGACCCGGGGGACAGCGCCAGGCCCACCGGCAGGCCCTCGACGTGCACGGCGTCGCCGTCGACGTCGACGGTCACCTGCACCCCAGCAAGCGGGATGTTCTCCACCCGCAGCCGCTGGATGGGCCGAGGCAGCACCGGCTGGAGCCGCAGGCTGCCGTGGGACACGAGCGGCTCCCAGCCGAGCATCGTGCGCACCAACTGCAGCGGCACCGCCGAGGCCCATGCCTGTGGCGAGCACGACGTGGGATAGGCCACCGGGTTGGCGATCTCCTGCCGCGCGAAGCCGCACAACAGCTCCGGGAAGCGCCCCGCGGAGACGACGGCGACGTCCAGCAGGGCGAGCATGAGCTGGTGCGCCTGGTCACTGAAGCCGTAGCGCTGCAGCCCCGCGGCGATGAGCGCGGTGTCGTGCGGCCACACCGAGCCGTTGTGGTAGCTGAGGGGGTCGAACCCCGCCATCGACGTGGCCAGCGTGCGGATCCCCCAGCCGCTGAACAGCTCCGGTGACAGCAGACGCTGGGCGACCGCCTCGGCCTTGTCGGCGTCGACGATGCCGGTCCACAGGCAGTGGCCCATGTTCGACGCCAGCGCGTCGATCGGGCGTTTGTCGCGGTCGAGGCCCAGAGCGAACCAACCCTGCTGCTCCAACCAGAAGTCCCGGTTGAAGCGCTCCTTGAGTTCGGCGGCGGCCACCCGGTAGCGGCCGGCGACCTGCTGGTCGCCGTCGTCCTCGGCCAGTTGGGCGCGGGCCAGGTAGGCCGCGTAGACGTAGCCCTGCACCTCGCACAACGCGATGGGCGCTTCGGCCAGCCGCCCGTCGGCGAAGCGGATGGCGTCCCAGGAGTCCTTCCAACCCTGGTTGGCCAGGCCCGACTCGCTCGACCGCTGGTACTCGACGTAGCCGTCCCCGTCGCGGTCGCCGAAGCGCTCGATCCACTCCAGGGCCCGGTCGGCGTTCGGCAGCAGATCGTGTACCCGGTCGCCTGCCAATCCCCAGCGGTGGACCTCCCCGAGCAGCATGACGAACAGGGCGGTCGCGTCGATCGTGCCGTAGTAGATGCTGCCGCCGCCCAGCGACAGCGACCCGGCCGCACCGAAGCGCATCTCGTGCAGGATGCGTCCCGGCTCCTCTTCGGTGACCGGGTTGACCTCGGCTCCCTGGAAGTCCGCCAACGTCCGCAGCACGCCCAGGGCCAGGTCGGGGTTGATCAGCAGTGCCATCCAGGCGGTCAGCAGCGAGTCGCGACCGAACACGGTCATGAACCACGGCGCGCCGGCGGCGACCACCGTGCGGTGGGGATGCTCGGGGTCGAACATGCGCAGCGACGCCAGGTCCTCGCTGGCGCGGGTGACCGCCGACGCCAGCGGCGGGTGGTCGGTCTCCACGCGGGCCGCGTCCTTGCGCCACTGCACGAGCCGCGCTCGCGGCACCGCCTGGTCGGCCGGCTGGCCGCAGGCGTAGCGCGGCTCGATGGCGCTCTCCTCGATGGTGGGGGTGACCTGCATGCACACGGCCCACTGCCCCCGCCCGGGGATCGTCAGCTCCCACACGGCGACCTGGGGCCCCGTGAGCGGCACCTGGCTGAACTCGATCCACGCTCCCCGCGTGGCCTGGTCGCGGCGGCAGCCGAAGACGAATCTGGTGCCGTCGGTGACCTCCTGGCGGTACTCGCCGCGGCGCCGGACCCGGCCTTCCTTCACCTCGAACAGGTCCGCGAAGTCGACGTCCAGGTGCAGCCGCAGCAGGAACGACGCCGGCTCCGGCGAGTAGTTGCGCAGCAGCAGATCCTCGCGCATCCCGCGTCCCACGTAGCGGTGCCGGACGATGACGAGGCGGCCGGCGCCTCTGCGCTCCGGGCGCACCTGCTGGACGAAGGTCCCGGCGAACGGCTCGGACACGCTGACCCCGAGGACCTCGGGACGGTGTCCGTCCACGGTCAGCTCGAGCCGGGACAGGAAGCGCGTGTCCAGGAAGAACAGCCCGTGGGCGCTGCCGGGTCGGACGTCCCCCGAGCGGTCGGAGATGGCGAACGAGGAGCCCTCCACGAGGGTGACGACACCTTCGGGCTGGCCCAGCCGGGCGGGCTCGGCGACGGTCGTCCACGGGTCGGCCATGGCGCCTGGGGTCCGCATCGTGTCTGTGAGGGCGCGCCCAGCCGCCAGTGGCCGAGCGGACCTCTAGCTCACAGGCGGTGGTAGCGGCAGATGGCCGCGAAGTCGTCGGCGTCCAGGCTCGCGCTGCCCACCAGGGCGCCGTCGATGTCGGGCTGCTCCATGAGCTCGGCGACGTTGCCCGGCTTGACGCTGCCGCCGTACTGCACGCGCAGGGCCTCGGCGGTGTCCTCCTCGTAGCGCTTGGCGACGACCCGGCGCACGGTGCCGCACATCTCGTCAGCGTCGGCGGCGGTGGCGGTCTGCCCGGTCCCGATGGCCCAGATCGGCTCGTAGGCGACCACCATCGCGGCGACCTGCTCGGCCGTGCAACCCTCCAGGCAGGCGTGCAGCTGCCGCACGACGACGTCCTCGGCCTCGCCGGCCTCCCGCTGCTCCTCGGTCTCCCCCACGCACAGGATGGGCGTCATGTCGTGGTCGAACACCGCGTGCACCTTGCGGTTGACGTCCTCGTCGCTCTCGGAGAAGATCTGCCGCCGCTCGGAGTGGCCACAGACGACGTAGCGGCACTTCAGCCGGACCAGCATGGGTGGGCTGACCTCGCCGGTGTAGGCGCCCGCGTTCTCCCAGTGGCAGTTCTGCGCGCCGAGCTGGATCTCCAGGCGGTCGCCCTCGATCAGCGTCTGGATGCTGCGCAGCGCGGTGAAGGCCGGGATGACGGCGACGTCGACGGCGTCGTAGTCCTTGGGGTCCAGCTGGTAGGCGAGCCGCTGCACGAGCTGGATCGCCTCCAGATGGTCCATGTGCATCTTCCAGTTGCCCGCCATGAACGGTTTCCGGGTCACGTGCGTGCCTTTCTACGCAGGGCGGCGATGCCGGGCAGCTCGCTGCCCTCCAGGAACTGCAGCGACGCTCCACCTCCGGTCGACACGTGGTCGACCTGCTCGGCGAGGCCCAGCTCGCGCACGGCGGCCGCGCTGTCCCCGCCACCGATGACCGTGTAGCCGTTGCACTCGGCCACCGCCCGCGCGACCCCCTCGGTGCCGGCGGCGAAGGGTTCCCATTCGAAGACCCCCATGGGCCCGTTCCACAGCACCGTCTGCGCGCCGTCGAGGGCGTCGGCGTAGCGCCGCACCGTGGCGGGCCCGACGTCCAGTCCCAGCCAGCCCTCCGGCATCTCGTCGGCCGAGACGGTGCGGTGGTCGGCGTCGGCCTCGAAGTCCTCCGCCACGACGACGTCGACCGGCAGGAGCAGCTCGACGCCCTCCTGCTCGGCGCGGTCCATGAGCTCGGACACGGTCTCCAGCTGGTCGTCTTCGACCCGGCTGGCGCCCACGTCCAGGCCCCTGGCCTTCAGGAACGTGTAGCACATCGCTCCGCCGACGAGCACTCGGTCCACCCGGTCCAGCAGGTTCTCGATGACCCCGAGCTTGTCGGTGACCTTCGCGCCGCCCAGGACCGCGACGAACGGGCTGGGCGGGTCGCCCAGCAGCCGCGACAGGGCGCGCAGTTCGCGCTGCATCAGGTCGCCGGCGACGGCGACGTCGAGGCGGGCGGGGACGCCCACGACGCTGGCGTGGGCGCGGTGCGCGGCGCCGAAGGCGTCGTTGACGTAGGCGTCGCCGAGCGCGGCCAGAGCCTCGGCGAAGTCGTCGTCGTTGGCCTCCTCGCCGGGCTCGAAGCGCAGGTTCTCCAGCAGGACGACCTCACCGTCGGCCAGGTCGCCGACCGTGGCCCGCGCGTCGTCGCCGACGACGTCGCGGGCCGCCGCCACCGGCGCGCCCAGGTGCTCGGCGAGGCGCTCGGCCACCGGCGCCAGCCGCAGCTCTTCGACCACCTGGCCGTCGGGGCGGCCCAGGTGGCTCATGAGCACGACCCGGGCACCGCTGTCGCACAGACGCTGGACGGTCGGCATGGTCTCCACGACCCGCAGGTCGTCGGCCACCCGGCCGTCGTCCAGCGGCACGTTGAGGTCCGCCCTGACCAGCACCCGCTGGCCGGCGGGGTCGAGGGCGTCCAGTCCCGGGACGTCGTCGTGTGCGGGCACCGGCTACAGCCGCTCGCCGACGTAGACGGTGAACTCCACCATGCGGTTGGAGAAGCCCCACTCGTTGTCGTACCAACCCAGCACCTTCACCAGCGGGCCGATGGCCATGGTCGAGGGCTCGTCGAACACGCAGCTGTGGGGGTTGCCGACGATGTCGGTGGACACCAGCGGCTCGGTGGTGACCTCGACGATGCCCTTCAGCGACCCTTCGGCCGCTTCGCGGAACGCGTCGTTGACCTCGTCGACGCTGGCCTCGCGCTGCAGGGTGGCGACGAAGTCGGTGATCGACCCGACCGGGACCGGCACCCGCAGGGCGATGCCGTCCATGCGGCCCTCGAGGTCGGGCAGCGGCTTCGACGTGGCCTTGGCGGCGCCGGTGGAGGTGGGAATGGTCGACAGGGCGCCGGCGCGGGCCCGGCGCAGGTCCTTGTGGGGCATGTCGTGCAGGCTCTGGTCGTTCGTGTAGGCGTGCACGGTGGTCATGAACCCGCGTTCGATGCCGAACGCCTCGTGGAGCACCTTGGCCATGGGCACGATGCAGTTGGTCGTGCAGCTCGCCACGGACAGGACGTGGTGGTTGGCGGGGTCGTACTCGCCCTCGTTGGCGCCCATGACGACGGTGAGGTCCTCGTTGTCGGCCGGGGCCGACACGATGACCTTCTGCGCTCCGGCCTCCAGATGGCCGCTGGCGTGCTCCCGGTCGGTGAACAGGCCGGTCGACTCGATGACGATGTCCGCGCCGAGGTCCTTCCACGGCAGGTCCGCGGGGTTGCGCTCGGTCAGCACGCGGATCTCGTCACCGTCCACCGCGAACCCGTCATCGGTGGTCTCCACCGTCCCCGGCCAGCGCCCGTAGATGCTGTCGAAGCGCAGCAGGTGCGCCAGGGTGGCGTTGTCGGTGATGTCGTTGACCGCGACGACGTCGACGTCAGCGCCGCTCTCCTTGAGGGCGCGAAAGAAGTTGCGCCCGATCCGTCCGAAGCCGTTGATCCCGATCCGGGTGGTCATCTCGATACCCCTCGTCTGCTCGGCGCGGCCACCAGCCGTCACTCCCCTGTCGTCGGACTGGCTCACTCTACCCAGAGTGGGGCGCCAACCTACCGGCGGCCTGGGGCAATCCCGCGGGCGCGGGAGTGGCTAGCCGGCGCGCTCGACGAACCGCCGCAGGGCCGCGGCCAGCCGCTGCGGGTCGTGGCCGCCCTGCCGGCGGGAGGCCAGGTCGACGCGCACGACCTGATCCGCCAGCGAGGGATCCAGGTCGGTGCCGAGGGGCTCGCCGGGCCCGGGGCTGGGCGCTCCGTCGTGCAGCAGGGCCGCGTCGATGCGCAGGCCGGGGACGTGCGACAGCAGCGCCTCGACGTGCGCGCCGACCCCCAGGCCTGAGGTCTCGCCCGGCTGGGTGAGCAGGTTGGCGACGTAGACCACGGTGGCCCTGGTGTCGGCCAGCGCCGCAGCCACCCCGGGCACGAGCAGGCTGGCGATGACGCTGGTGAACAAGCTGCCGGGACCCAGCACCACCAGCGACGCCCGGCGCAGCGCCGCGACCGCGTCGGCACAGGCCGGTGGGTCGTCGGGCTCCAGCCACACCCGCTCCACCCGCCCGCTGGCAGTGGCCACCTGCACCTGGCCGGCGACCTCCTGCCCCGACACCCGGGCCTTCAGCTGCACCGGCTCGGTGGTCGACGGCAACACCCGCCCCGCGGCGTCCAGCAGCGCGGCCGCCCGGCCCAGCGCCGCCACGTAGTCGCCGCCGGCCTGCTCGGCGAGGGCGACGAGCAGCAAGTTGCCCAGCGCGTGGCCCTCCAGCTCGCCGCGGGAGAAGCGGTGGTCGAGGACCTCGGCCAACGGGCCGTTGCGGGCCAGCGTGACGAGGGCGTTGCGCAGGTCACCCAGCGCGATGATGTCCAGGTCGCGCCGCAGCCGGCCGCTGGACCCGCCGTCGTCGGCCACCGTCACCAGCGCGGTGGGCTCGACGTGCAGCGCGCGCAGGGCGGTGAGCGCGCGGGCCAGGCCGTGGCCGCCCCCGACGGCCACCACACTGCCAGCCGGCGCGGCGCTCACTCCCTCAGCCGGTCCCGGTGGTCGACCTGCACGGCCACGCCCAGCGACCGCAGGTAGGCGGCGATCTCCTCGCCGAGCACGACCGAGCGGTGCCGGCCGCCGGTGCAGCCCACGGCGATCGTCAGGTAGCGCTTGCCCTCCTTGACGAAGGCCGGGACCATGAGGTCGAACAGCGGGTTGAGTCGGCGCAGGAACTCGCCGGTCTCGGGCTGGCCCAGGACGTAGTCGCGCACCGGCCGGTCCAGGCCGCTGTAGGGGCGCAGCTCGTCGACCCAGTGCGGGTTGGGCAGGAAGCGCACGTCCAGGATGATGTCGGCGTCGCGCGGCGTGCCGTTCTTGAAGCCGAAGCTGACGACGTTGACGACCATCCCGGCCTCGGGGTCGGCGCCGAACGCGTCCATGATGCGGTCGCGCAGCTCGTGGACGTTCGTGTCGGTGGTGTCGATGACGAGGTCGGCTTCGGCGCGCAGGTCGGCGAGCAGCGTCCGCTCCCGGTCGATGCCGTCGATCACCCGGTCCCGCCCGGCCAGCGGGTGCACCCGGCGGGCGGCTTCGTAGCGCTGCACCAGGGCCTCGTCGCCGGCCTCCAGGAACAGGATCCGCAGGTCCAGACCGCGCTTTTCCAGCTGGCGCAGCGTCTCGCGCAGGTCCCCGAAGAACTGCCGCCCGCGCACGTCCAGCACCAGCGCCACCCGGTCGACCTTCGAGCCCCGGGCGGTGGCTAGGTCCACCACGCGCTCGATCAGCGAGGGCGGCAGGTTGTCGATGACGAAGTAGCCCAGGTCCTCCAGGACCTTGGCCGCGGTGGTGCGCCCGGCGCCCGACAGCCCGGTGATGATCGCCAGCTGCGGGGTCACGGCCGGCTCGTGTCCTCGCCGCAGCGGGAGCCCTGCAGATGCTCGTGGATCGAGCTGGCCAGCGCCTCGGAGATGCCCTGGACTCCGCGGAGCTCGTCGACGCTGGCCTGACGGACCCGGTCCAGCGAGCCGAAGTGCGCCAGCAGCGCCCTGCGCCGGGCCGGGCCGATGCCGGGGACGTCGTCGAAGGCGGACTCGGTCATGCGCCTGCCCCGCAGCGAGCGGTGGTAGCTGAGCGCGAAACGGTGCGCCTCGTCGCGCACGCGCTGCAGCAGGTACAGCGCCTCGCTGCTGCGCGGCAGCACGACCGGCTCGTCGCGGTCGGGCAGGAACACCTCCTCGAGGCGCTTGGCCAGCGCGCACAGCTCGACCCCCTCGACGCCGAGCTCGTCCAAGGCCCGCCGGGCAGCGCCCAGCTGGCCCTTGCCGCCGTCGATGATGACGAGGTTGGGAGGGTAGGCGAAACGCCGCTCGGCCACCGGCTTGGCGGCCTCGACCAGGAAGCGGCGGAAGCGGCGGGCGATGACCTCATGCACCATCGCGACGTCGTCCTGACCCGCGACCCCGCGGATCTGGAAGCGGCGGTACTCGGACTTGCGCGGCAGCCCGTCTTCCATGACCACCATCGACGCGACCGAGTCGGTGCCCTGCAACGTCGAGATGTCGTAGCACTCGATGCGCAGGGGCGGGTCGGGCAGCGCCAACGCCTCGCGCAGCTCGTGCAGGGCCTGGCTGCGGGTGTTGAAGTCCTTGGCGCGCTTGAGCTTGTGCTGGCGGAAGGCCTCGGCAGCGTTCTCGCGCACGGTGTCGAGGAAGGCCCGCTTGTCTCCGCGCCGGGGGACCCGGATGCCGACCCGGCCGCCGCGCAACTCGCCGAGCAGCCCCTCCAGCGCCTCGCGGTCGTCGGGCTCGACCGGGACGAGCACCTCGCGGGGCAGGTCGTCGCGGCGTTCCATCGCCAGCTCGAGCAGGAAGCGGCCCACGAGCTGTGCGGCGTCGAGGTCCTCGACCTTGTCGACCGTCCAGCCCTTGCGCCCCACCACCCGGCCCTTGCGCACGAAGAAGGCCTGGAAGGCGGCTTCGAGCTCGTCGTCGTGGAAGTGCACCGCGTCGAAGTCCTCCCGGCGGCCGGTGACCATCTGCTGGCGGGCCAGCGCCCGGCGCGCCGCGTCGAGCTGGTCGCGCAAGCGGGCGGCCGCCTCGAAGTTCAGCTTTGCGGCCTCCTCGGCCATGCGCCGGTGCAGCTCGGCCAGCACCTGGTCGGTGTCGCCTTCGAGGAACGACACCAGGCCGGCGACCAGCGCCCGGTGCTCGTCGTGGTCCACCTTGCCCACGCACGGGCCGGCGCAGCGCTCGATGTGGTACAGCAGGCACGGGCGGCCGGCTCGGGCGCAGCGGTCGAACACCCCCTGCGAGCAGGTGCGCACCGGGAAGACCCGCAGCAGCAGGTCGAGGGTCTCGCGGATGGCGTAGGCGTGGGCGTAGGGGCCGAAGTAGCGGGTGCCGTCCTTGCGCGGGTTGCGCCGGACCGTCGCCCGGGGCACGTCCTCGTGGACGGTGACCGCCAGGTACGGGTAGCTCTTGTCGTCGGTGTAGCGGACGTTGTAGCGGGGGCGGTGGCGCTTGATGAGGTTGTACTCGAGGTGCAGGGCCTCGACCTCGTTGTGGCAGACGATCCACTCGACGCCGGCGGCGGCCTCGATCATGGCCCGGGTGCGCTGGGGGATGGTCGACCAGGCCGCGAAGTAGCCGGCCAGCCGGGCCCGCAGGCTCTTGGCCTTGCCGACGTAGAGCACCCGCCCGTTGCGGTCACGCCACAGGTAGCAGCCCGGCTCGGCCGGCACCGAGCCGGGACGGAACGCCAGCGCCGGGTTGTCCATCACACCCGCCATGGTCGCACGGGCGAAGGGCGGCGTCGCAGGCGTCGCCGGCGGGCCTCGCTTGCGACGGGCGCGGATGGGGCCGAGGATCCTGCCATGGCCCGCGTCGTGGACACCACCGAGGCGTTCGAGGCGTTCGGACGCCGGGTGTTCCTGCAGGCCCCCAGCGACCGCGAGCGGCGGTGGGCGCAGGACTACGAGGGCGCCCACGCCGAGCTGTTCGCGGCGTTCCGCGCCGCCCACGGCTCGGTGGAGCGCCGCGACGCCGCCGCGCGGCAGCTGTCGCGGCTGCGCGGGCAGGCCCGGGAGGCCGCGCCGGTCGTGCGCGACCTCGTCGAGGACACCGAGCCGACCGTGCGCGACACGCTGGGGCTGCCCGCCCAACCGAGCCCCCTGCACGTGCTGATCGTCGACAGCTTCGCCATCAGCGCCGTGGTCGGGCGCGTCGACGACGACGTCGCGCTGTTCCACTGCCTGGAGTGGTTCCGCTCGGCCGACAGCGCGCGGCTGTTGGTGGCCCACGAGTCGGTGCACGCCTGGCACGAGCTGGCGCTGGGCGAGCGCCCTCCGGCCGACGACGCGCTGTGGGCGGCGTTCTCCGAGGGGCTGGCCATCCACGCCTCGCGGACGATCGTGCCCGGCCGGCCCGAGGTCGACTACTTCTGGTACGGCCACCCCGGGTTCGACGACTGGCTGGCGTGGTGCCACGAACGGCGCGAGGAGCTGCTGGAGCGCTTCCGCAGCGCCCTCGACGAAGCGGGCACGACCGAGGCGTTCTTCGGCGCCGGGCAGGTCCAGGACCGCCTGCGGGTTGGCTACTTCCTCGCCGACGAGCTGGTGGGGCGACTGGGTCGCGCGCTGCCGGAGCTGGTCGAGCTGGGCGTCACCGAGGCCCGGTCGGCGGTGCGCGCCGCGCTGGGTGCGTCCTGACCTTGCCTATCGGCCGCCCCGGGCTGCCGCATCTCTGCCGGTGGTCGACGCCTTGACCGGGTCTCCCACGGGGATGACTGAGCTGCGGTGGCAGAGCGAGCCCAAGCCCAGAGAAGGGACAGACGATGGCGAAGTACCTGTGGGAAGCGACCTACACCGCGCAGGGAATCGAGGGGGTCCTCGAGGAGGGCGGCACGGGGCGTCGGAGGGCGGTGGAGGAGGTGATCGAGTCTCTGGGCGGCAGGCTGGAAGCCTTCTACTACGCCTTCGGAAACAACGACACCTACACGATTTTCGAGCTGCCCGACAACATCTCGGCCTCAGCGGCGAGCCTTGCCATCATCGCGGCCGGCGCGGTACGAGTGAGGACCACGGTGCTGCTCACCCCTGAAGAGATCGACGCGGCCGCGGAGAAGTCCGTGCAATACCGGCAGCCCGGCCGCTGAGCGCGAGGCTTGCTGGTCGACGTCGCGGCGTCCTCAGCCGCTGAACGCCGGCATCACCGCCGAGACGAACTCCTCCAGCCGGTCGCGGCCCTCGCTCGGCCAGCTGGCGACGACGTAGGAGAAGCCCAGCCGCTCCAGGGCCTCCAGCCGGCCGCGCACCTGGTCCCAGGGCTCTGACAGCGACAGGTCGGTGGCGCGGGCCACCGCTGCGGGGTCGCGCCCGGCCCGCCGGGCGTGCTCGTCGACGATCGCCGACCGGCGCCCCAGCGTCTCCAGGTCGCCGAAGCCGTGCCACACGTCGGCGTGGCGGGCCGCCAGCGGCAGCATCCGCTGCTCGCCGCTCGCGCCGATCCACAGCGGCGGGTACGGCCGCTGCACCGGGCGGGGCCGGTAGGTGGCGCCGTCCAGCCGGTAGTGGCGGCCGTCCACCGTGGCGTCGTCGGTGGTCAGCAGGGCCTTGATGACCTGGACGGCCTCGTCGAGGCGCTCGACGCGCTCACCGGCGTCGGGGAAATCGATGCCCAGCTCGCGGTGCTCCTGGGCGAACCACGCGGCGCCCAGCCCCAGCTCGAGCCGGCCGCCCGAGACGTGGTCGACGGTGACGGCCTGGGCGGCCAGCACCGACGGGTGGCGGTAGGTGACCCCGGTGACGAGCGTGCCCAGGCGTACCCGGCTGGTGGCCGCGGCCAGGGCGGCCAGCAGCGTCCAGCCCTCCAGGCAGGGGCCCTTGCGGTCCCCGTACAGCGGCTTGAAGTGGTCGAACAGCCAGGCGCCGTCGAAGCCGGCCTCCTCGGCGACCCGCACACGGGCCAGCAGCTCGTCCCAGGTCAGCTGGTGCTGGGCGACGTCGAGACCGAAGCGCACCCCTGCTCCTTTCGTCGTGGTCCGGCCACCGGGCGGCACCGTACCCGTCGGCGCCCGAGCGCATCGGCGGAGCGCGGAGGGCAGCAGGCCTCAGGAGATCCGCCGGGCCAGGCGCGCCGAGGCGGCCGGCGACACGGCCGCGTCGCCGCCCAGCGCCCGGGCGGCGTCGATGTGCAGGCCGCGCGCGTACAGCCAGCGGCCGGCGTTGGCGTCGCCGCCGCGGTCGGCGCCGTCGACGAGCATGAGCGACTCGCCGACCCCCGCCACCACCGGTCCGGCGGTGACCGCGTCTGCCCAGTCGTGGCCGGTGGCGGCCCACACCCGTCCCAGCCCCACCCGGCGGCGGGCCAGCAGCTCGTCGGTCACCGCGGCGGCCGTGGCGAAGCGGTCGGCCCCGGCCAGGC
>DASZOD010000315.1:0-12378 GCA_035550935.1 Egibacteraceae bacterium
GGGCCGCCAGTCGGGCGTCAAGGCGGTGCTCGCGCGGCTGCCACGGTTCGACCTGGGCCCGCAGGTGCCCGAGCACCTCCAGCCGCTGATCGTGGCGCTCAAGAAGCACTCGCCGCGGGTGGACCTGCGCGAGGTCGTGCGCGCCTACGAGACCGCCGCGGCCGCGCACGACGGCCAGCAGCGCGTGTCGGGCGACCCCTACATCGTCCATCCCGTCAGCGTGGCCGAGGTCCTCGCCGAGCTCGGCATGGACACCGCCACGGTCGTGGCCGCGCTCCTGCACGACGTCATCGAGGACACCGACACGACCGTGGCCGACCTCGCGCGGGACTTCGGCGACGAGGCGGCGGCGCTGGTCGACGGCGTGACCAAGCTGGACCGCATCAAGACCGCCAGCCGTGAACAGCAGCAGGCTGAGAGCCTGCGCAAGATGCTGATCGCGATGGCCAGCGACTTCCGGGTGCTGGTGATCAAGCTGGCCGACCGGCTGCACAACCTGCTGACCATCCGCCATCTGCCGCGCGACAAGCAGAAGCGCATCGCCGAGGAGACCCTGTCGATCTACGCCCCGCTGGCCCACCGGCTGGGGATGCAGAACTTCAAATGGCAGCTGGAGGACCTGGCGTTCCAGACGCTGCACCCCAAGCGTTACGACGAGATCAAGGCCATGGTGGCCGAACGCCAGCCCGAACGCGACCGCTACCTGGACCGGGTCGTCACCGCGGTCGAGGAGCGGCTGCGGTCGGTCAAGATCCGCGCCGAGGTCACCGGCCGTCCCAAGCACTACTTCTCGATCTACGACAAGATGATCGTGCGCGGCAAGGAGTTCACCGACATCTACGACCTGGTGGGCATCCGCGTCATCGTCGACTCGGTCAAGGACTGCTACGCCGCGCTCGGCACGTTGCATGCGATGTGGCGTCCCATCCCGGGACGTTTCAAGGACTACATCGCGATGCCCAAGTTCAACCTCTACCAGTCGCTGCACACCACCGTCGTCGGCCTCGAAGGCAAGCCCATCGAGGTGCAGATCCGTACCAAGGCGATGCACCGCACCGCCGAGTACGGCATCGCCGCGCACTGGAAGTACAAGAGCGAGCGCGGCCGGGCGGGGGGGCCGCCACGTGCCACCGACCCGGAGACCCAGTGGTTGGCGCAGATGCTCGACTGGCAGTCCGATACCAAGGACTCCGGCGAGTTCCTGCGCAACGTGCGCCTGGACCTGTACGCCGACGAGGTGTTCGTCTTCACCCCCCAGGGCGACGTCAAGGCGCTGCCGCGCGGCTCGACCCCGGTCGACTTCGCCTACGCCATCCACACCGAGGTGGGCCACCGCACGGTCGGCGCGCGGGTGGACGGCCGGCTGGTCGCGCTGGAGTACGAGCTGCGCAACGGCGAGACCGTCGAGATCCTGACCTCCAAGGCCTCCGACGCCGGCCCCAGCCGCGACTGGCTGGAGTTCGTCGGGTCGTCGCGCGCTCGCAGCAAGATCAAGCAGTGGTTCTCGCGGGAGCGGCGGGTCGACGCCATCGAGAAGGGCCGCGACGAGCTGCGCAAGGCCCTCGGCAAGCAGGGGGTGGGCTGGAGGCGGCTCATGGCCGGCCCGGACCTGCGCGCGGTCGCCGAGCAGATGAACTACCGTGACCTCGACGCGTTGTACCGGGCCATCGGCGACGGCCACATCGCCGCGCGGACGGTCGCCCAGCAGCTGGCCGGCCGGGCGTCCGACGAGTCAGACAGCGACGAGCCGCTGCCGGAGACCGTCGACGTGCCCGCCCGGGTATCCGAGGCGGTCGTGGTCGAGGACACCGACGACGTGTGGGTGACGCTGGCCCGCTGCTGCAACCCGGTGCCCAGCGACGACATCCTGGGCTTCGTCACCCGCGGCCGGGGCGTGTCGGTGCACCGCACCGACTGCCCCAACGCCGACGACCTGCGCCGCTACCCCGACCGCCTCGTCTCCGTGCGCTGGGACCCCAGCGTCCCCGCGACCTTCCGGGTGACCGTCCTGGTCGAGGCGCTCGACCGCAAACATCTCCTGCGCGACATCACCACCGTTCTGGGCGACCTGCATGTCAACATCCTGTCGGCGCAGGTCGCCACCCAGCGGGACCGGGTTGCGTCGCTGCGCTTCACCTTCGAGCTCGCCGACCTGCCCCACCTGAACCACATCCTCAACCAGGTGCGCCGCGTGGAGTCGGTCTACGACGCCTACCGGGTGGTGCCCCGTCCCACCGCTTCCGCCGCGTCGCGCGCGTAGCGTACGCGCCGTGGTGCGTTGTGCCCCGGGGTTGACGCATGGGGCGATCTATGCAACGGTCACCGTCACGCGGAGGCGTCCGTCTATCTCGCGTTGAGTCGGTCTCGCCGCCCCTGACCCCGGCAGCTGTCGCCGGTTTGCGCGTCCCCGGAAGGGGGGGACCCATGGCAGCGAGCCAACCCCCGGACCTCTGGGGCTTCTGTGCCGAGTGCCGGCGGTGGTTCTACTGGGAGCGCGCCCAGTCGGCTCCGAGCTGTCCAGTCTGCGCCAGCGGTCCCGCAGCGATCGAGGACCGGACCCGGGCCACCGCCTGAACCACCCGGTTCCCAGCGTCTGGCCGCCACCGGCCGGTCGCGGCCGTACAGTGCGGGGATGAGCCCCCCCGACCGGCTCGTCGACTGGGTTTCGTTGGTCGACGACCTCTACCCGCTGGCTGACGCCAGCGACTGGGACGCCACCGGGCTGCAGGCGGGCGATCCCGACGACCCGGTGCACGCCGTGCTCGTCTGCGTCGACGTCACCGGTGCCACCCTCGACGAGGCGGTGCACGCGGGCGCCGACCTCATCCTGGCCCACCACCCGCTGCTGTTCCGCCCGTTGCAGCGGCTCACCCCGTCGACCGCCGCGGGGCGCCTGGCCCTGCGAGCGGCCCGCCAGCGGATCGCGTTGCTGGCCGTGCACACCAACTTCGACGTCGCCGAGGTCGGGACCACCGATCCGATCGTGAAGGTCCTGGACCTGCGGGGCACCCGGGTCCTGGCGGATCCTCGCCCCGGCCCCCCCGCTGCGGTCAAGCTCGTGACGTTCGTGCCCCGAGACCACACGTCCGGGGTTCTGGAGGGGCTGGCGGCCGCCGGAGCGGGGGTGATCGGCGAGTACGACCACTGCTCGTTCCGGGTCAGCGGCACGGGGTCGTTCCGTCCGTCGCCGTCCGCCCGGCCCGCGCTCGGCGAACGGGGACGGCTCAACGAGGTCGCCGAAGACCGGCTCGAGATGCTCGTGCCCTCCGAGGGCCTGGACGCCGCAGTCGCCGCCCTGCTGGCCGCCCACCCCTACGAGGAGGTCGCCTACGACGTCTACCCACTCGCGGCGACGCCCTCGGACGGGCCGCCCAAGGGGCTCGGACGCGTCGGCGCGTTGCCCGAGCCGCGGTCGCTCCGACAGGTCGCTGACCGGCTGGCCGTCGGGCTGCCCTCCCCGCACCTGCGGGTGGCCGGCGACCTGGACGCCAGCGTGCGCACGGTCGCGGCCTGCGGGGGCGCCGGCGACGCGCTCATCGAGGCCGCCGTCGCCGCGGGCGCCGACGTCTACGTCACCGGCGACCTGCGCCACCACCTCGCCCTGGACGCGCTCAGCCTCGGTCTGGCGACGATCGACGCTGGCCACTACGCCACCGAGGCACCGGCCATGGCCCTGCTGCAGGAGGCGCTGACCGCAGCCTCCGCCGCCCGTGGGCTGACGGCGCGGCTGATAGCGTCCACGGTGCGAACCGAGCCGTGGGCGTCGTACACCCCGCCTGTGACCGGCCCGCCGGCGGACGTCCCGAGAGGAGCACCGTGATCACCGCCAGCCCCACGCAGCAACGACGGCTGCTGGACCTGCAGGAGATCGACACCGAGGTCCGCCGCCTCGGACAGCGGCGCGCTCACCTGCCCGAGCAGCGGGCCCTCGACGAGAACGCCGACACGCTGCGTCGGATCAGCGCCGAGTACGCCACCGGGCGCGAGAAGCTGGAGCGGCTGGAACGCCAGCAGCTGCGCCACGAGAACGACATCGCCGTCGTCGAGTCGCGCCGCCGCGGCGAGGAAGGCCGCATGTACTCGGGCGTGATCACCTCCGAACGCGAGCTGGACGCGTTGCGCAGCGAGCTGACGTCGCTGCGAGCCCGCAAGAACGAGCTGGAAGAGGCCCTGCTGGAGGTGATGGAGCAGCGCGAGGAGCTCGAGTCGCTGGTGGGCGCGCTCAGGGAACGCCATGCCGAGCTCAGCGGCAGAGTCCAGGAGCTGACCGCGGCCCGCGACGCGGCCGCGACCGGCATCGACGCCGAGCTGGCCGACGCCAGAGCCCGCCGTCAGGCCGTCGCCGCCGAGCTGCCCGAAGAGGTGCGCGCCTACTACGAGGACCTGCGCGCCCGCAAGGACGGCGTCGGCGTGGCGCAGCTGCAGGGACGCACCTGCATGGGCTGCCGGCTGCAGCTGACCCAGATCGAGCTGGAGGAGCTCCACCGGGACGCTCAGCGGGGTCTGGCCCGCTGCGCCCAGTGCGGGCGGATCCTGGTCCCCTTGGCTGAGCGACAGTAGCGGGAGGAGGACCTGTGGGGGGGTCGACGGCCGTGCCGCGCGGACGCGCGCACGACGCTGGGCTCGCGCGCCGGGCGGCGCTCGTGGTGGTGATCGCGCTGACGGCGTTACCGTTGACCGCCGCCGCGCCGGGTGCGGGCGGGTCCGCCGCGCGTGCCGCGGCGCCGGGCGGCCAGGGTGCGCCGCTGCGCGTGGGCGGGACACAGCAGGTCGCGCAGCTCACCGGCCCGGGATCACCCAACCGCACCGACGAGCGCTGGCACGTGTACGGCACCGACCTCGGTCACCTGTTCACCCACGACGGCAGGCTCTACGTGGTGTTCGGCGACACCTTCGGCCCGACCTTCGGCTCGGACTGGCGCAGCAACACCATGGCGTGGACGTCCGACCGGGACCCGCGCGACGGCCTGACGTTGGAGGGCATGATCACCGGCCCCGACGGCCGGGCCCGCGAACTGCTGGCCTCCCAGAAGGTCTTCGAGGTCGAGGCGACGGTGATCCCGACCTACGGCGTGTCGGTGGCCGGCCGGATGTTCCTGCACTACATGTCGGTGCGTCACTGGGGACCGCCGGGCCGGTGGGACACGAACCACTCGGGGCTTGCCTACTCCGACGACGCCGGCCACACCTGGGTGAAGGACCCCGCCGCGGTGTGGCCCGCGGCCAGCAACTTCGCGCAGGTCGCGATGGTGCGCGACAGCGGCTACGTCTACCTGTTCGGCATCCCCGCCGGGCGCTTCGGCGGCGTGCGGTTGGCGCGGCTCCCGGTCGCCGCGATGCTGCGGCCCGACGCCTACGAGTACTGGGACGGGTCAACATGGTCGCGCGGCGGCGAGCTTGGGGCCGCCACGATCGTGCCCGCGCCGGTCGGGGAACTGTCGGTGCGCTGGAGCGCCTTCCACCGCCGCTGGCTGATGCTGTATCTGAACGAGCAGCGCCATGCGATCGTGGTGCGCGCCGCCGAGCGGCTCACCGGACCCTGGAGCGACGAGGGGGTCGTGGCCACCGCCGCGCAGTACCCGACGCTGTACGCCCCCTACCTGATGCCCGCCGCCCCCGACGGACCTGACGTCTACTTCACCATGTCGCGCTTCGACGTCTACAACGTCTTCCTCATGCGCACCCGGCTGCTGACCGTGCCGCTGCCGGCGCTGTGACGCCGCGTCGGCCCGGCGGTTGCTTCCAGGGTGAAAATGCCTTCGATGGCGCTGGGGCGCTGGGTTCATGCGGCGTCGGCCTACGCCAGGAGGACCACCTGACCAAAGCCCTTGGAGCCTCAACCCCACACGTGGGCGATCCAGGCAACTGGCTGCCCGGATCGGCCACGTGAGTCATCGCGCAGTCAGGGTCCGGGGATGTGGGCCAGGGTCAGGGCCGGTTTCGCGCATTTTCAGCCCGCCGAGGTGGGTCCGCCACGGGCCATCACCACTGGGTTGCGGTCGCCGCCAGACAGCTCCCGGCGCGTCGGCGAGTCAGCCCGGGCCCGGGGCGGGGGCGAAGACGGCCGTCACGGAACGACTGTCGTTCATGTCGACGGTGCAGGTCGCGGCGGTGCCGCTGCAGTCGCCTGCCCAGCCGGCGAACTGCCAGCCCCCCAGGGCCGTGGCGGTGAGGGCGACCGTGCTGCCCTCGACGTAGTCCTCGAAGCAGTCGGTGGGGCAGCTGATGCCGGGCGGCTCGCTGGAGACGGTCCCGCAGCCCTGGCAGGCTTCACCGGTGTCGTCGGCGACCGCAACGCTCAGAGAGAAAATGGGATCGAACAGCGCCGTGGCCCACCAGCTGTCGGTCATGTCGAGGGTGCAGGTTGGTCGTTGGCCGAAGCTGGCGCAGTCGCCTTCCCAGTGGGAGAACTCCCATTCGCCTGAGGTGGCGGTGAGGGTGACCGTGCTGCCGTAGGGGTAGCGCTCGGTGCAGTCGGGAGGGCAGCTGATCCCGGGGGGATCGCTGGTGACGAAACACTCGGAGCAGGAGCCGGCCGCGACCTCGACGACCAGCTCGACCGCCTGGGGGGAGGTCACCGGAGCGAACACGGCGCGGGCCAGCCGGCTGTCGGTCATGTCGAGGATGCAGGATGGTCCTTCCCCGAAGCCGGCGCAGGCGTCCTCCCAACGGGAGAACTGCCACCCCTGGTGGGGCGTGGCGGTGAGGGTGACCCCGCTGCCGCTGGGGTAGTCCTCGGCGCAGTCGTCGGGGCAGCTGATCCCAGGCGGGTCGCTGGAGACGGTCCCGCAGCCGTCACACTCCGGGCTCCCAGTGTCGTCGATCACCTCGACGGCCAGCTCGACGGCCTGGGGAGCGGTCGCCGGAGTGAAGACGGCCCGGGCCAAGACGCTGTCGGTGATCTCGAGGGTGCAGGTGGGCTCGGTGCCGCTGCAGGCGCCTTCCCAGGCGGTGAACTGCCACCCAGCCCCCGCGGTGGCGGTGAGGGTGACCCGGCTGCCGTGGGGGTAGTCCTCGGCGCAGTCGGTCGGGCAGCTGATGCCGGGCGGGTCGCTGGTGATGACCCCGCAGTCGTCGCAGGCCCTGCCGGTGGGACCTGCCACGGCGACCCGGAACGCCCACAGCGTCGGATCGGGTCCGACGCCGGCGCCGCTGACCGGCACGTCGAGCCGGCCCCCCGCGCCACTGTGATGGATCGACGCCCGGGCGCTCTGCCTGCCGTCGGCGGTGGGGGCGTAGCGGATCGTGACCCTGCAGGCCGCGCCGGGGTCCAGCGGCCCGGCGCAGGTGGTGGCGGCGACCTCGAATGCGGGGTCGCCCCCAAGGGCGACGCGGTGGACCGTCAGCGGCGCCGAGCCGGTGTTGGCGACGCTGAGGTCCCGTGATGCCGTGGCGGTCACGGCAACGGCACCGAAGTCCACGCTGGGCGGCTCGACCATGAGATCCGACGAGACGCCGGTGCCGGTCACGGGCACGTCGAACCGGCCCCCAGGGCCGGTGTGGCGGATCGCCAGTGAGGCGCTGTCTCTGCCGTCGGCAGTGGGGGCGAACCCGACCGTGAGTTTGCAAGCCGCGCCGGGTTGCAGCGGCCCGGCGCAGGCGGATGCGGCCAGGGCGAACTGTGGCGACCCGTCAAGGGTGACGTCGGCCACGGTGAGCGGTGCGGCGCCGGAATTCGAGATGTTCAGCGCCTGGGTGGCGGTCGTGCCCACGGCGATAGCACCGAACTCCACACTGGTCGGCTTGACCTCGAGCCCCGCGGGAACGCCCGTGCCGCTGAGGGGCACGTCCACCCGCTTTCCTCGACCGCTGTGGTGGATCGCGACGCCGCCAACGTGTCTGCCCTCCACCGTGGGGAGAAAGCCCATCGACAGCGTGCAGGCCGCGCCAGGTTCGAGTGGTCCGACGCAAGTGCTCTCGGCGACCGTGAAGGCGGGATCCCCCCTGACGCGGTCGACGGTCAGCGGCGCCGAACCGGTGTTGGTGACATCCAGGTCCTGAGTCACCCGGGTGGCCACGGGCACGGCGCCGAAGTCCACGCTGGGCGGCTCGATGGTGAGATCCGACACCACGCCGCTACCGTTCAGAGCCACGGGTAGTGGGTCGCCCGAACCGCTGTGGTGGATCGCCAGCTCAGCGCTGAGAGCCGCCTCGGCGAGGGGGGCGAAGCCGACCGTGACGGTGCAGGCCGCGCCGGGTTCCAGCGGCCGGGCGCAGGTCGTGGCGGCCACGTCGAACGCCGGGTCGCCGCCGGGAACAATGCGGTCGACGGTCAGCGGCCCCGAGGCGGCGTTCGTGACGCTCAGCGACTGGAATGCCCTCGTGCCCAGCGCGATGGCCCCGAAGTCGACCCTGGAGGGATCCACCTGGAGTTCGGGTCCGCGAAGCCACTGGATCGTCCCCCACAGGACGCCCCCGAGCAGCGCCAGGACCGCCAGTGCCAGCAGAAGGAATCCCCAGGGGGGCAGGCCAGACGGACCCGCCGGCTCGGGAGGTCCTGGCGGCGGCCTGAGTGCGAGGACGTCCAGGTTGTGGCGGGTGGTCGCCGCGCCCCGCTGGTCGCCCTGCGCCTCCCGCAGCCCCAGAGCCCGCGAGAGCTGGTCGCCGGCGACGGCGACGTCGTCCAGGCACAGCGCTCGGCTGCCCAACTGGTGCAGTGCCCATGCTTCGGCGCGGCCGTCGCCGAGGTTGACGGCCGCCGCCAGGCCCCAGCGCAGGACGTTCCCCCACGCTCCCCAGCGCAGCCCCAAGGCCAGGGCGGGGTCCATGGCCTTGGCCACGGCCAGCACCTGGGGCCACCGGGCCGCCTCTACGCCCCACTCGGCGATGCGGAGGATCGCGTCGGCGTCGGCCAGCAGGCGGGGGGGCTTGGTGACGTGCCGCTCGGCCCAGTCGGCGAAGTAGTCCAGCCCACGCTCCAGCCAGGGCGTCAGGTCCCAGAGGTCCGCCAGGTCCTCGGTCAGGGCCCCGGCCAGGCGGTACCGCGGTGAGCAGGTCTCCAGGATGTCTGTCTTCAGCAGGCGCTCCACGCCGGCAGCCACGTCCGGGCGGGCCACCAGCGCCTGCACGTGCTCGTCCGCCAGAGGCGTGGCCCCCCAGGCGGCGCACAGCCCCACGACCGCCTGCTCGGTTGGTGCCAGCGGCTCCACCAGCAGTGCGGCCAGGGCGCGCTCGGGCGAGGCGGCCCCCTGGAGCGCCTCGACCAGCTCCGTCAGCGGCCGGCCGCCGCGCATGACGTCGGCTGCCTGCCGTAGGCGACCGGGGTGGCCCCTCAGCGCTGCGCTCAGCGCACCTGCCAGCCGTCGCTCCCGGCCGGCCAGCTCGCGTCCCAGGCGGCGGCTCAGCAGCGTCACCCCGTCCTCGGAGGGCAGGCCCTGCACCGGGATGGTCGTCCCCTGGCCCCAGGCCTGGCTCGTGGCCGCGGTCAGCACGTAGCCGCACTCCCGTGCGGCGTCCAGCAGCCACTCCAGGTCGCGGGGCTCGAAGTCGACGTCGTCGAGCAGGATCAGCGCCCGCTTGCCGCCCAGGTAGCGCGTCAGCGCGGCAGCGCTCGGCTTGTAGGCACCGTCGGTCTCGTAGAAGCTCTCGAACAGCTCCTGGAGGAGGTCTTCGATCGGCCGGCGGCGCACCGCGACGTACACCACGCCGTCCGCGAATGACCCGGTGTCGTGGTCGTACGCCAGGTGGCGCAGCAGCGTGGTCTTGCCCCAGCCATCCCCAGCGGCGTGGAACTGGACCAGCTCGCCGGCCTCGATCGCCGCCGCGGCGGCCTCGAGCTCGTGGCGCCGGTCCAGCAGTCCGGAAACCGGGCGCAGGCCGGGCTCGATCGGCGTCGGCAGCTCCCGGACGGCCGGGCCGGGACCCGCCGGTTCCACCCGGGCGCCCTCCATCAGCGCCGCCTTCAGCGCCCCGATATCGAGGTCGGCGACGTTGGGAAAGACCAGGTACTGGGCGCTGAGGTGCTCGCCGACCTGGACGACTGCGCCCTCGCCGACGTCCCCGAGCCGGTACTGGCGGACGTCCGCGGACATCTACCGGGGTCCGAGCAGCGACTGGATCGCCGCCCTGGTGGTGGCCTCGGTGATGCCGGCGATCGCCCGCTGGCCCGCCTGGCTCGTCAACGCCTTCTGCAGGCCCTCCCACAGCCAGCCTGCCGACGACAGCATCCAGCCCTTGGCGTCGAGCAGGGCCTTGCGCAGGCCCCCGGGCGACCGCGCCGCCGTGGCCAGGCCGACCGCCACCGCCTCGGTCTTCTCCCGGGCGATGTCGCGCTCGACCTCGTCAAGCTCCGGGGTGGCCTCGATCCTCGCCAGAAGCTCGCTGAACTGGCGTTGGAGGGCTTCGGCGTCCGCTGGGCCGAGGACCGTCTCGGTCCAGATGATGTGCTCGCCCTGTGCCACGCGTGCGTGGGCGCCGACGTCTCCTACGAAGTAGCTCTTGGCGCCGGGCTGACCGTCGGGCTGCTGCGGCATAGCGACCCCCGTTCCCGCTGGCAGGCGCACCCTGCGCTCAGAATCTGGCCTGTTGGGCCTTTGGTCAAGAGCCGACGCGACTGTCCACTGATACAACCTTTCGGCCATCGTTGGCCGTGCCCGCCGGGAAGGCGGGGAGGGCGCTTCAGCTGGACCCCGGCCTGGCCGGTGTTTCAGACGGGGATCTCCGCGAACACTCTGGCCGACATGTCGCCGAGAAAATGCCGAGCCGGCGCGGTGGAGGGACCGAGCCGGCTCGGTCAGGACCCACGGGGCGGCGGGGAGGCCGACTCCGCCGATCAGCACCGGGGCCCAGATGGCCGACCGTGGGCGCGGCGCCTGGGGGGGAGACGCCGATGAAGGCCATCACGGCCGGCACCATGGAGAACGCCAGGCGGTGGCCAGATGTTCCCGCCCAGCCAGACAGCCTCGCGTGGCCGGCTGTGGTGGCGGCGAGGATGAGCGCGGGCGGCGTGCGGGTACCCTGGGCAGGCAGGGGAGTCGGCCAGGCGACCGCGGCGAGGCTCGACCTCGTCGAGGAAAGTCCGGACTCCGCAGGGCAGGACGCTGGGTAACGCCCAGGCGCGGCGACGCGCGGAAAGTGCAACAGAGAGCAGACCGCCGGAAGGCCCGCGACGCGACGCGAGGTCGTGCGGCCCTCCGGTAAGGGTGAAACGGTGCGGTAAGAGCGCACCGGCGCCGGCGGTGACGCTGGCGGCCAGGCAAACCCCGTCCGGAGCAAGGCCAAGCAGGTGCGTTGAGGTGGCCCGCTGAGCACCAGGTAGGCCGCAACGAGACCGGTGGTGACGCCGGTCCTAGACAGATGGTCGCCACCCACTTCGGGTACAGAATCCGGCTTATCGGCCGGCTCCCCGCGCTTGCTCGGCCACGATCTCGACGCTGGCGGCGGGCCCCAGCCGCTCTTGCACGAGCGTCTCGAGCTCTGCGATGCGGGCGGCGTCGCGCTGCTGGCGCCGGCGCAGGCGGGCCAGCTCGGTTAGCGCCAGGCCTGGCAGGTCCGGGCCGTCGCCCTCGAACGCCGGGCACGCCGCCCGGTAGTCGCACCAGGCGCACAGCGCAGACGGCGTCGGCGGGAAGGCCTCGGCGCGGATGCGCGCGGCCACATCCCGGATCGTCGCGACAGCCGCGCCGGTGTCGATGTCACTGCGGGCCACGGTGACCCGCACGCCGGAGACGACGAAGTCCAGCGCCACCCACTCCGGCTCCTGCCCCCACAGCTCCGTGGCGGCGAGGGTGTAGATGGCCAGCTGCAGGCTGGTGGCGACGTCCTTGCGGGTCTTGGCCCGCCGGTTGGTCTTCCAGTCGACGATGCCGATCCCGCCCGAGGGCGTACGCGCCACCTGGTCGATCGCGCCGACCACCTGGATGCCGTCGCCGAGGTCGACCTCGAACCACTGCTCGCAGGCGACGGCCGGGAGGTAACAGCCGCGGTAGCGCTCGTGGTGGCGGCGGAGCACGTCCTGGGCGTGGGCGTACCACTTGAGCTTCTCGTCGCGGGGCATGCCCGCGAAGCCGCTGTCGTCCCAGTTGTCGAACAGGCCCTGCAGGAGCACCTCAACGGGGGGAGGCTGGGGCAGCTTCTGGCTCCACCATGCCTCCAGGGCCGCGTGCAGGGACGAGCCCCACGACAGGTCCGGGCTGGGGGGCGCCGGGAGCTTGTCGACGTAGGCGAAGCGGAACTTCAACGGACACGACCGGTAGGTGTCGACCCGGGAGAACGACAGGCGCAACCCGGCGCCGGCGGCGATCTCTCCCGCCCCGACGCCGGCCCGTTGGGGGCCGGACCGGGCGTCACCCAGCGCCTGTGGCTCGGCTGTGCTGGTCATGCGATCAGGGTAACGGGCAGCTGCGACAGGCCAAGGATCTGCCCCCGGGGGCTGGGGAA
>DASZOD010000316.1:0-2410 GCA_035550935.1 Egibacteraceae bacterium
GTGCTGACCCGGCGCACCACCCACCGCCGCGACCGCGCGGCGGCGCGCCTGCACGTCCTGGAGGGGCTGCTGGCGGCCCTGGACCACCTCGACGCGGTGGTCGCGCTCATCCGCGCCGCCGACAGCGCCGACAGCGCCCGCGGCGAGCTGATGGCCCGCTACCGGCTCAGCGAGGTGCAGGCCACCGCGGTCCTGGACCTTCCGCTGCGACGGCTGGCCGCGCTGGAACGACGGCGCCTGGCCGACGAGCGCCGCGAGCTGGGGGGGCGGATCGACGAGCTGGAGGCGATCCTGGCCGACTCCGCCAGGCTCGACGCGCTGCTCGCCGAGGAGCTCGCCCAGCTGAAGGCCCGCCACGCCAGCCCTCGGCGCACCCGGGTGGGGCCGCCGGCCGGCGCGGGCACCCGGGCGGGGGACGGGCCGGTCCGCCTGGACCCCCAGCCCGTCACCGTCTACGTCACCGCCGGCGGCGGCCTGAATGCGGTGCCGCCCCGGCGGGTTTCCCGGCCACACGCCCAGCCGCGCGACCCGCTGGCGGCGGTGGTGCGCAGCGCCGGCGACGGGTTGCTGCTGCTGGTCGACGCCGCCGGCGGCGGCTGCCGCGTCGCGGTCGACGACGTGCCGGTCACCGGCGAGCGCCAGCGCCCCACCCCGGTCGCCCAGCTGCTGGGCAGCGCACCCGGCGCGGCCGTGGTCGCTGCGGTGCTGCTGGAGCCCTCGGCGGAGACGGTCCTGACCGTCTCGGCGGGCGGGCTGGTCAAGCGCACCCACCGCCGCGAGTACGAGGGCCGGGCCCGCACGATGGTCGTGGCGGGGGTCCGTCGCGGCGACACGCTCGCCGCGGCGGCCGCCTGCAACGACGGCGACCACGTCCTGGTGGCCCACGACGGCGGCCGAGCCATCCGCTTCCCCGCCGCCGAGGTCCGCCCCACCGGCCGGGCCGCCACCGGGGTGGCCGGGCTGCGGGTGCCCGCCGGGCGGCGGGTCGTGGCGGTCTCGGTCGTGCCCGCGGGCCACGACGACGACCGCGAGCTGCTCGCGCTGTCACGGGACGGTCGGGCCACCCGGCTGGCGCTGGCCGGCTGGCCGCTGCAGCGCCGCGGCGGCAAGGGCGTGCGCTGCAGCAGCGACGAGCTGGCCTGGTTCGGGCTGGCCGCCGACCTGCACGTGCCCCTTGGCGAGCAGTGGGTGGTGCTGCGCCCCGCCGCCGTGGCGGCCGGGGATGAGCCGGGCCAGCCCGCGCCCGCTGCGGGCGCGGTGGTGGGCAACCCGGTGGTCGAGACCGGCGGGCCTGCGCTGGGGAGGGGCGGGTGATGGAGTTCGCTGAGGTGGTCCGCCGCCGGCGGATGGTGCGCAGCTACCGGCCCGACCCGGTCGACCCCGAGGCGCTGGAACGGATCCTCGACGCCGCCCGGCGCGGGCCCAGCGCCGGCTTCGCCCAGGGCCAGTACGTCGTCGTCGTCACCGACGCCGACACCCGCCGGCGCATCGCCGAGCTCTGCGGCGAGCGGTCCTTCCTCGACCGGGGCTTCCAGCCGTGGCTGTCGCGGGCGCCGGTGCACCTGGTGCCCTGCGTGCGCGAGGCCGACTACCACGAGCGCTATGCGGCACGCGACAAGGCCGCCCCGGGACGGCCCCGAGCCTGGCGGGTGCCCTACTGGTGGGTCGACGCCGGTGCCGCGCTCATGCTGGTGCTGCTGGCGGCGGTCGACGAGGGCCTGGCAGCGGGCTTCCTCGACGTGCGCGACGTCGCCGCGATGCGGGCGCTGCTGGGCATCCCCGACGACGTCGCGCCGTTGGGCCTGGTCACGATCGGCCATCCTGCCCCCGACCGCCGCTCGGAGTCGCTGCGGCGCCGGCGTCGACCACCCGGCGACATCATCCGCCGCGGCCGCTGGGGCTGATCTAAAGCTACATGCAGCCCTTGACCGGGGTTGTGATGGAAGCCGGGTTCGAGTCGGGCCCGGTCCACAGGTTGCGCGTCGAGCGCACCACGTAGCCGTAGGTGGTCGAGAACGTCGTGGTGGCGTCGGTGTAGCCGGTCGTGGCCCGGCCGCTGACAGTGGCGATCAGCTGGTAGGCGCCGCCGCCGGTCGAACGGAAGATGTCGTAGCCGTCGGTGACCGGGTCCAGCGGCTCCTCCCAGGTCAGCTGCACGGTCACGCTGTTCCCACGCAGGCAGGTACCGACCGCCGCGGACAGGTTGCGGGGGGCCGCCAGCGTGCCAGAGGAGAGCTGCTGCGACGCGCCGGTGGAGGAGCTCAGCAGGGCCGACGCGGGGACGGCCCGCAGCGCCGGCAGCGTCAGCAGCGCGACCATGGCGGCGACCCAGGCCCGCGGCCGGTGACGCGCGGCCCGTCGCATCACCCGATCACCGGGCAGTCGGGCGACATGGGGTCGGCAAGTGGGG
>DASZOD010000317.1:0-3476 GCA_035550935.1 Egibacteraceae bacterium
CGGCCACACCTGGGGCATCGTGATGGGCGACGTCCGCGGCAAGGGCGCCGCCGCCGCCGCGGTCACCGCCCTGGCCCGCTACACGGTCCGGGCGGCCGCCATGCACGCGAAGCGGCCGGGGCGGGTCCTGTCGCTGCTCAACGACGCGATGCTGTCCCACCAGGAAGAAGGGGCCGACGACACGCAGTTCTGCACGATCGTGTTCGCCCGCCTGCGGCCGGCAGCCGAGGGCGTCCAGCTCAGCGTCGCCAGCGGCGGCCACCCCCTGCCGCTGGTGCTGCGCGCCGACGGCAGCGTCCAGGCGGTCGGTGGTCAGGGACTGATCGTCGGCGCGTTCCCCGAGGCCGACTTCGTCTCCGAGACGACCCTGGTGAGGGCGGGCGAGGCGATGCTGCTGTACACCGACGGGGTCACCGAAGCCCGCATCGGCGACGAGCTGTTCGGCGAGGAGCGGCTGCGGTCGCTGCTGTCGGGCAGCGTCGGGCTGGACGCCGCCGGCATCGTCCGGCGGGTCGAGCAGGCCATCCTCGAGGCCAGTCCCGGGCCGCGCGACGACGTGGCGCTGCTGGCGCTGCGCGTCCCGCCCAGCCGGGACTGAGGCCGTCACCCCGGTCGCCCACCCGTCGGGCGAGCCGGGGCGGGGTGCAGGGACAGCCCCCGTGCGCGACAATCCCGGTCGTGATCGTCGACTGCGCGGTGTACGAGGACGGCCAGCGGCGCCCGGGCAGGCTGGAACTCGAAACCGCGTACGAGGCCGGCCGCGAGGACAACGCGTTCGTGTGGATCGGCCTGCACGAGCCCAGCCCCCAGGAGTTCGACTCGGTGCGCCGCGAGTTCGACCTCCACGAGCTGGCTGTCGAGGACGCCATCAAGGCCCACCAGCGGCCGAAACTCGAGGTGTACGGCGACTCGCTTTTCGTCGTGTTGAAGACGGTGCGCTACGTCGACGAGGAAGAGGCGGTCGAGATCGGCGAGATCATGCTGTTCGTCGGCGACGCGTTCGTCGTGTCGGTGCGCCACGGAGAGGCCAGCGCGCTCAGCGACGTCCGCAAGGCCGTCGAGGAGCGCCCCGACCTGCTGCGCTACGGGCCGGGCGCGGTGCTACACGCGATCGTCGACCGGGTCGTGGACGACTACGTCCCGGTACTGGACGGCCTGGACAACGACATCCAGGAGGTGGAACGGGAGGTCTTCTCCCAGTCCCGGGACAACCCCGCGGAGCGCCTCTACAAGCTCAAGCGTGAAGTGCTGGAGTTCCACCGCGCGGCCGCGCCGCTGATCGAGCCACTGGACCACCTGGCGCGAGGGCGCTTCAAGCTCGTCTACGGGGACATCGCCAATTACTTCCGCGACGTCCACGACCACACCCTGCGCGTGGTCGACCAGATCGAGAGCTACCGGGACCTGCTGACCAGCATCTTCGAGGCCAACCTGGCCCAGATCAGCGTCCGCCAGAACGAGGACATGCGCAGGATCTCGGCCTGGGTTGCGATCGTCGCCGTGCCCACGCTCGTCGCGGGCATCTACGGCATGAACTTCGAGCACATGCCCGAGCTGGGCTGGACCTGGGGCTACCCAGGGGCGCTGGTCGCCATGGTGACAATCTGCACTGTGCTGTACCGCTGGTTCCGTCGCAGCGGCTGGCTGTAGTCGACCCGCTCAGGCCTGGACGCCGCGGCCGCCGCCTGCAACGCCTACCGGCTATCCTGCCCCGATGGACGCGCCCGGGCCGATGGGGTCCTGCCGCCCGCGAACCGAAGCAAGCCGCCTGCGGTGAGCCAGCAGCCGTTGCTTTTGGGTCTGGACGTCGGCACGACCGGCATCAAGGCGCTGTTGGTCGACCGCTCCGGGCAGCGCCAGGGCTTCGCCACCGCACCGACGCCGTTCAGCCGCGGGCCGGAGGGCGTGCAGATGAGCGCCGAGGCGCTGCAGGATGGGATGCGCCAGGTGCTGGCCGCACTGGGCCGGGACCGCCAGCGCGTGGCAGGCGTCGGGCTGGCGGGCATGGCCGAGAGCGGCGCCGGCCTGGATGCGGACGGACGGGCCCTCGGGCCGATCCTCGCCTGGCATGACCGGCGCGGGCAGGACACGGTCTCCCGGCTGACCGAGCGGTTCGGGTCCGACCTGGCCACGCGCATCGGCCAGCCCCTGCGTGCGGTGTCGTCGGTGGCGAAGCTGGGGTGGCTGTGCGCGCAGGGCGTCGGCGGGCTGCGCCGCTGGTTGGGCGTCCCCGAGCTGTGCCTGTTCTGGCTCAGCGGCACCGCCGCCACCGAATACTCGCTGGCCGCGCGCACCGGCTGCTACGACGTGGCCGTCCGCCGCTACCTCCCCGAGGTCGCCGAGGCCGCCGGCATCGACCCCGACGTCTTCCCGCCGGTGCGAGCTGCGGGCGAGCCCATGGGCCGCGTGTCGCCCGCCGGGTCGGCCTGGTCGGGGTTGCCGGCGGGGGCGCCGCTGACCATCGCCGGCCACGACCACCTCGCCGGGGCCGCGGGCGTCGGCGCGGGCCACGACGACCTCGTCAACTCGGTGGGCACCGCCGAGACGGTGCTGCGGACCACTCCCGACCCGCCTGACGTGGAAGGGGCGCTGGAGCTCGACCTGGCGGTCACCGTGTGCCCGGGAGGGCAGGAATGGGCGGTGCTGGCCAGCGCCGCCCGGGCCGGGATGGTCCTGGAGGCCGCGTCCGAGGCGCTGGGCCAGTCCATCCGTAGCCTGGACGAACTCGCCGAGGGCGCCGGACACGCCGATGTCGGCGACCTGCTGGAGCGCCTCCTGCAAGAGGATCGGCCGCGGCTGCCTGCCGGCGCCCCCGGCGAGATCTGGAACGGCCTGCTGGCAGCGCTCAGTGAGGAGACCGCAGCGGCGGCGCAGCGTCTCGTAGCGTTGCTGGGACCCGCCGGGCGCCTCGTTGTCATCGGCGGCGGAAGTGCCAGCCCTCCGTGGTTGCGGGCCAAGGCCCGAGCCGTCGCTCTCGCGGTGTTCCGCTCCACCGAGACTCAGGCGGCGGCCCGCGGTGCGGCGCTGTTCTCGGGGATGGCGGCGGACTGGTGGCCGCGGCTCGACCAGGCACCGGCGGCCGCGATCGAGCGCGTCTCGCCCTAATGGCTGCAGGGCAGCCGCGTGGTCAGCGACGCAGCCTGCGCCGTGAGCCCATCCCCCCGAACCGGCCAAGCCCGATGTCGAAGGCCAGGTGCAGCGCGATCAGCAGCAACCCGAGGTCAACGAAGTTGATGGCCCCCGCCTGGACGTCGAACAGCGCCAGCAGAAAGCAGAAGGCGGCAAGCAACGCGAACATGGCGGTCTCCTGTCGGTGCCTCCTGCTCCACCACGGGAGCGGGGCCGTGGCGCCCGAGCGCCGGTTGGTGACGGGCGCCACGGGCCCGCTCCCGTGGTGGAGCAGGAGGCACCGACAGGAGACCGCCATGTTCGCGTTGCTTGCCGCCTTCTGCTTTCTGCTGGCGCTGTTCGACGTC
>DASZOD010000318.1:0-13565 GCA_035550935.1 Egibacteraceae bacterium
CCCCGAGAGCGCCTGCGTCGAGAGATCGCCGCCTAGCTCCACACCCGCTCCTGCCCCAGCTCCGCCGCGATGCGGTCGAAGCGGTCGCGCAGGCGAGCCTCCTGCGGGACCTGAAACGCGGCCATGGCCCGCCAGGTCTCGGAGCGGAAGCGGTCCGCTGTGGCGGCCTCGAGGGAGCCCAGTGCCTCCAGCAGCCCGCGGATGGCGGTTTCCATCGCCGCCGGCGGCAGCTCGAGCACCGCTCCGAGGAGCGCCTCGGCGAGGTCCGGGCCCCGGTCCGGGCCGGAGACCTGACCCTCGATCCATGCCCTCGCCTCGGCGCGGCGCTCCTCGGGGGCGGCCACCACCCAGCGCGCGAGCTCCTCCCGCACCAGCGCCGGCCAGCGCTCCGGTGGCTCCTCGTGCAGAACGGTCAGCAGATCCCCGATCCCAGAGCCGAGCCGCTCGGGCACCCCGCGGGCCTGCTCCACGACCGCGGGCGGCGCGTCGGGCAAGGCGAGCGCCTGGCGGGCCGCCAGCCGTGCCCGCGGCGCGTCTCCGGCCCGCTCGTAGGCGAGCGCCAGGTTGGCCTTGGCCATGGCGAAGCCCTGCGCCCGCACGGTCCTGGGATTCCCCACCATGGCCTTGCGGAAGGCCTCCACGGCCGCCTGGGCCCGGTCCGTCCCCAGGTAGGCCAGGCCCAACGCGTTGGCGGCCGCGCCGAGCCCGGCGTGCTCCCCCGCCTGTTCGGCGAGGTCAACGGCCTGCTCCAGCGCGTCCGCCGCCGCCTTCAGTTCGCCGCCAGCGAGCAGCGTCGCGCCCAGCTCGCGGGCCGCCGCGCTGGCCTGACCCGGCAGGCGCTGCTGGTCGAAGCGCTCCCGCGCGCGCTGGAAGCAGTCCATGGCCGCATCCGGGTCGCCCGAATCCCGCTGAACGAGCCCCAGGTTGAACATCGCGGCGGCATGTTCCAGTTCCTGCTGGTGCGCCTCGAACGTCGTCGCCGCCCGGCGGAAGGCCTCGACCGCATCGGCAAGGTCCCCTTCTTCGCGGAGCGCGGCACCGAGCATGTTCATCGCCTTGGCGTGCTCGACCGGCAGCCGGTCGGGATCGAACAGTCCGGCCGCGGTGCGCAGCGCCCCCGCCGCCTCACCCGGCTGTCCAGCGCTCAGCAGGGCCACGCCGAGATGGAACTGCGCGGTGGCGTGCTGGATGGGGTACCGGTCTTCGCTGTAGCGACGCAGGCGCTGGCGCAGTTCAGTGATCGTGTCGTCGGCGTCCATGGCGGGCGTCGCGCTAGCTGGGACGAGACTGAATCTGCAGCAGCGTAGCGCCCGGCGGCGGATGCGCTGGGGCGTCGTCCTCCTCGACCTCGAGGTCGACGAACCCAGGGAACCCCTCCCGGAGTGCTTCGAGGACGCCCTGCTTGAGGGTGATCGCCGAGGCCGTGCAACCCGAGCAGGACCCTGACATCTTCAGCCGCACGATGCCGCCGGTGACGTCGAGCACCTCCAGGCTGCCACCGTGGGAGTGGATGTAGGGGCGGATGGACTCGAGCGCCGCCTCGACGGCAGGCCGTTCGTCGAAGCCGATCCCGTAGGCCTCCAGCAACCAGGCGGTGGCCGGGTGAGCCTCGCGCAGCGTCTCGATCGACTGGGCGCCGAGGACCTGTTCCAGCTGCACGATGGCGGTCCGGTGCAGGGCATCGATACCGTCGAGCAACGCGAAGACCCGCTCCTTGACGGCATCATCCATCTCGTCGATCTCGGCGAGAAGCTCCTCGATCTGTGCCAGGTAGTCCTCGAAGGTGGCTGCCATTGTCTAGCCTCTGACTCATCTCGGCCGGCTTTGGCGGGGGCGGGACCAACGCTCACGAGAGCTCGGCATCGATGCGGGCCACCGCGTGGGCTTCATTCTACCGGCCCTTGCTAGGGCCGCCAGCCGCCGGGGCCTTTCAGCCCCTAGCTGCCGGTCGCGAGGTTTGTCAGCGACGCGCGACACATGCCGGAGAGTTGCTGCGCCCACGCCTGCTGACGGGTAGATAGGAGATAGCCGGCTGCATCCGTCGATGCGGAGACCCCCGTCGGGGAGCAGGACCATGCCACGAGCCCAGGCCGCAGGCGACGCTCCCGTCGAGGTCGGCCGCGATCAGAACCTGACCACCCGGCTGTGGGAGCGGGCCGGCTCTGCCAGCTCCAAGGAGATCCTGCGCTATCACGCCGACGGCTCCTGGCGGGGCATGGCCTGGCAGGAGCTGGGCGACCGCGTGCGCCGGGTGGCCGGCGGGCTGATCGCGTCCGGGATCAAGCCGGGGGACCGGGTGGCGCTGATGAGCGGCACCCGGCTCGAGTGGACGGTCGCAGACCTCGCGACACTGAGCGCCGGCGCGGTCACCGTTCCGATCTACGGGACGAGCTCGCCGAAGAAGTGCGCATGGATCCTGTCGAACTCCGGTGCCACGGTGGCGTTCGCCGAGGGTGCCGACCACGAGAAGACCCTGGACGAGGCTCGGGACCAGGCCCCGGATCTCCAAGAGATCTTCGTCCTCGACGACGGTGGGCTCGACGCGCTGTCCGAGCTGGGCGGTGAAGAGCAGCGGTCAGAAGTCCTCGAGCGCAGCAAGTCCTTGTCGATGGACGATCTGGCAACCGTGGCGTACACCTCGGGGACCACCGGTGATCCCAAGGGCTGCATGCTGACCCACGGCAACATCCTGTGGACGGTGCGCCAGACTGAGGTCGCATTGGAACAGATGTTCGGCCCCGAGGAATCCACGCTGCTGTTCCTGCCGCTGGCGCACATGTTCACGCGGCTCATCCAGTTCGGCTGCCTGGAGATGGATGTCCGGCTGGGCTATGCCCGTTCCCTGGACCAGCTGCCCGAGGACCTCCAGTCCTTCCGGCCGACCTTCCTGCTCGCCGTCCCCCGGGTGTTCGAGAAGCTCTTCGACTCCGCGCGCCGGGAGGCCCAGGGCCCCAAGCGCAAGATCTTCGACGCCGCCGTGCGGACTGCCCAGGAGTGGTCCGGCGCGGACCAGCCTGGGCTTCTGACCGAGTTGAAGCGCACGGCCGCCGACAAGCTCGTCTACGCCAAGCTGCGCGCGGCGATCGGCGACAGGGTGCACTACTGCCTGTCCGGCGGCGCCCCGCTGAGCCCCCATCTCGCACACTTCTTCCACGCAGCGCAGATCACGATCCTGCAGGGCTACGGCCTGACGGAGACCAGCGCGCCGGCGACCGTCGACACTCCCGACGGGGTGAGGTTCGGCACGGTCGGCCGGCCGCTTCCCGGTGTGGAGATCGCGATCGCCGACGACGGCGAGATCCTCATCAGAGGGGCAAACGTCTTCCAGGGCTACTACGGCAACGAGCAGGCCACCCAGGAGGCCCTGACCGAGGACGGCTGGTTTCTCACCGGTGACCTCGGCGAGCTCGACGACGAGGGATGCCTCACGGTCACCGGCCGCAAGAAGGACCTCATCGTGACCGCCGGCGGCAAGAACGTCGTGCCCAGCGCCCTCGAGGAGCGCATCAAGAGCCACCGTCTCGTCTCGCAGGCGGTCGTCGTCGGTGACGACCGCCCGTTCGTGGGAGCGCTGATCACCTTGCAGGCCGAGGCCCTGCAGGCGTTCGCCGACGAACGCGGCCTGTCCGGGTCGCGCTCGGAGCTGGCCAAGCACCAGGCCGTGGGCGACCAGGTCCAAAAGGCCGTCGACCATGCGAACGAGGCGGTGTCGCGGGCCGAGTCGGTGCGCGAGTTCGTCATCCTCGAGCGCGACTTCACCGAGGACCGCGACGAGCTCACGCCGACGATGAAGCCGCGGCGCAGTGTCATCGCGGAGCACTTCGCCGAAGAGATCGAGCACATCTACCAGCGGTGAGCCGAGGCCCGTCGGGCCATCGGCACGACGCGAGCATGATGCGTTGCGATACCGAACTTCTACGCTCCGAAGTGACGTACTCCCCGGCCAAGGAAGGCTATAGACTCGTGTCCATTCGGGTCGCACTGTGTGGCAAGGGAGGCGTGGGCAAGACCGCACTGGCCACGATGCTGTGCGGCGTGTTGGCGCGCGCGGGCAGGCGGGTGCTGGCCTGCGACTTCGACGTCAATCCGGGGCTTGACCATTCGCTGGGATCGCTGGACGCGAATGGGAGATTGCCGTCCCAGGCCGTCCTCGAACAGCCAGGATCACAGTATGGCTTCGCGTTGCACCCAGAGCTCAGCGCCAGCGAGGCGGTGCAGCGCTTCGCCGCCCGCTGCGGGGAAGGGATCCGGCTGCTGTCCCTCGGTGCGATCGGCAGCGCGCACCACGATCTGGCCATCACCCACTACGCCGTCCGACAGGTCGCCGCATCCTTCGATGAGCCGGGATGGGACGTGGTGGTCGACATGGAGGCCGGTACGAAGGACCTCTACGACGGCAGCTACATCGCCTTCGTCGATCTCGCCGTGCTCGTCACCGACGGATCGCCGATCGCAGACCTCACCTGCCGGCGCCTGGCCGCTATCGCCCGGGCGCAGCAGCGACCTCCGGCCGGCCTGGTGCTGAACCGAGCCGACGCCGTCCGGACAGAGCAGGCCCGGCAGCTTGCGCGCGATCTCGACGTGCCCTTCCTGGGAGCGGTCCCGGAGGACGACGCCGTCCGCCAGGCAGATGTCGCCGTCGCGCCCTTGGCGCCCCACGGCGCGACGGCGGCTGCGGTCGGTGTCCTGGCGCAACGGCTTCGCGAACAGTGCGCAAGGGCGGCGACACAGCCGCCGGTACGGCGGCAACAAGGAGAACGGTCATGAGAGTGCTGGTGACGGGCAAGGGAGGCGTCGGCAAGACGACGGTCGCCAGTGCCCTGTGTGCGGCCCTGGCCGATGCTGGCGTCGACGTCGTCGCCATCGACGCCGACAGCAGCCCCAACCTTGCGCTCAGCCTGGGCGGCGGGCATCCCGACGGCCTTCCGGCGGTGGCGAACCTGACGCCGCCCCGGGCCGCCGACGGATGCGACAGCGACCCGCTGGCGGCTCCGGAGATCATCGAGCGCTACGCCGTGGCCACCCGCGTCGGCGTCCCTTTGGTGCAGACCGGCCGGATCGAACGCCCGTCTCAGCGCTGTCTGTGCTGCGGCTCGCACGCGACCGCCCGGCAGGTCATCGCCGCCCTGCCCGGCGACGAGCGACAGCTGGTGGTCTCGGACCTCGAGCCTGGCCTGAACGACCTGCTGTGGGCCAAGCCCGGGCCCGGCGACGTCGTCGTGGCCGTGACCGACCCCTCGCAGAAGGCCCTCGAGGTGACCCGCCGCACGCTGTCCATCGCCCGTGAGCTGGGCGTGACCCGCGCCCTCGTCGTCGCGAACAAGCTGCGCGAGGACGAGCCCGAGGTCGTTCGCGCCGCTCTGCCCGACACGCAGCTTGTGGAGGTCGCCTACCACCCAGCGCTCGATCGGTCCACGCCCGACGGCCAGCGGCCGGGCGAGATCCGCCTCCTCGCGCGGCGCCTCGCCGCCGAGGGCGACTGAGACCTCCACGACATGGGCGAGTCCTGCCCCGCGTGGTACGGTTTGGGTCCGGTCCTCTTGGAGGTTGCGCGGTGAAGCTCGGCATCGTGGGAAAGGGCGGGGTCGGCAAGACCACCGTCTCCGCACTGCTCGCTCGGTCCTACGCCGAGCGTGGGGCGACGGTCGTGGCGATCGACACCGACTCCAACCCGAACCTGGGGATCTCGCTGGGACTGAGCCTGCCGGAGACCGAGGCCGTTCCCGTGCTCCCCCGAGCGCTCGTCGTCGGCTCCGGCGGCGACACGACGCCCGCGCAGCTCATCCGTGACTACGGCAGGGCCACGCCGGCTGGGGTCACGCTGATGTCGGGGATCCGGGTCACCGACGCGGGCGCCGGGTGAACGTGCTCCGGGCATGCTACCGTGCGTAGCTTCCTCGGAGAGGTGCTCGACGACCACGCCGACCTCACGCTCATCGACATGGAGGCCGGCTTGGAGCATCTCAGTCGCTCGGGCGGGACTCTTGCCTACGCCGACGTCCTTTTGGTGGTCATGGAGCCCAGCCGCAAGTCGATCATCACCGCGGCTCGGACGATGACGCTGGCCGAAGAGCTCGGCATCCCTCGGGTCTACGGCCTCGGCAACAAGGCTCACCTGCCCGAAGACGGTGAGTTCTTCCGCCGTGAGGCCGCCACCCAGGGCGTGCCGCTGGCGGGCATCATTCCTTACGCTTCCCAAGTGGCCGAGGCCGACCGGGCCGGTCTCGCGGTCGCCGAGCTGTCGCCTGAGGCGGTCCGCGCCGAGGTCGACAACGTCATCGCCTTCCTCGAGGGGGCGATGGTTGCATAGGAGGCGGGCGGCGTCGGGGCACGGCACATCGACCGGAGGTGGTCGAACGGAACGGGCCCCGCACCAACCCGTTGCAGCGCGTGGGGTCGTGGTCGGCGCGGTCGCAGGAGCGCACCGGCCGGTCTTGTGAGGGTGGGATGGCGACGCAGACGCTGAAGTGCGAACGCCATGGGCAGGCCACCCGACTGACCTGCGTGGAATGCGGACAACCGATCTGCCCGAAGTGCTCGGTGCGCACCGGAGTGGGGCTGAAATGCGAGCGCTGCGCGCAGCCCGCCGCCGCACCCGAGGCAGCGCTGCGGCGGCGCCAACGCCTGCCATTGATGCTCGCGCTGGGCGGCGCGCTGGTCTTGCTCCTCGCGCTGGGCGTGTTCCTGTTGCGTCCCTCCAGGCCGGCCGAGACACCCCCGACCCCGCTGCCGCCGGTCGGGCAGTGGACAGCCGCGCCGGACCTGACCGCCATCCGCGGCACGGCCACGGCGGTCATCCTGGCAGACGGGCGGGTGTTGAGCGCCGGGGGTGGAGTCGGGGCGATCCCGCTGGACGCGGCCGAGCTGTTCGACGGCGAGGGGTGGACGCAGACCGGCGCGCTGACCCAGCCCCGCCGCGGCCATCAGGCGGTGGTGCTCGACGACGGCCGCGTCCTGGTGTCCGGCGGCATCGCCGGGGGCGAGCTGGTGGCGTCCGCAGAGGTCTACGACCCGGCTGCGGGCACCTGGACCCCCACCGGGGACATGGCGACAGCGCGACTGGGCCATTCGCTGACGTTGTTGTCGGACGGCCGGGTGCTCGCCGCCGGAGGCACCGCGCTGGAGGCCGGGCAGGGCGCCGCCGGCGGTCAGACCATCCGACCGGAGGCGTCCGCAGAGTTCTACGACCCGGCCACGGGCACCTGGAGCCCGGCCGGGTCCATGGCCTCGCCCCGCTTCGAGCACACGGCGACGCTGCTGGCTGACGGTCGGGTGCTGCTCGTCGGCGGGCTGGGCCCGGTCGGCGAGGGGCTGGCTCCGCTGGCGTCGGCAGAGTTGTTTGACCCCGCGGCCAACGCGTTCGTGCGCACCAGCGGCCTTGCCGAGCCGCGCACGAACCACGCTGCTGCGGTGTTGCCCGACCGGTCGGTGCTCGTCGTGGGCGGTGCCGGGGGCCCCAACGGCGACGTCTCGCTGGCCTCGACGGAACTCTACGACCCCCGGCAGGGCAGCTGGACGGCGGTCGAGTCGCTGGTCGGGCCCCGCACCGGTCACAGCGCCAGCGTGCTGATCGACGGCCGGGTGCTCGTGGCCGGCGGGGAGACGGTGTCGCGGGGCACGCGCCGGTCGCTGAACGGTGCGGAGGTGTTCGACCCGGCCGACATGACCTGGCGGTCGGCCGGGACGATGGCCTGCCCGCGCAGCGAGCAGGCGGCCGTGGTGCTGCAGGACGGCAGCGTGCTGGTGGTCGCCGGCGACGCGACGTTCCCGGGGCAGGCTCCCATCGCCCAGAGTTGTGTGGACCGCTACCAGCCGTGACCGCCAAGACGACAACGCCAGTGAACGGTGACGGGAGGGACATCGATGGCGATGCGCAACCTACTTCGCCGACGTCACACTGACGACCCCGAGAAGCCGACCGCCCCCGAGGGCTCCGACGGTCGCGACGGTCGCAAGCGCGCGCTGATCCTGTGCGCGCTGGCGCTGCCGGTCCTCATCGCCGTCTACGCCCTCGTGCTGTGGTGGTCCCAGCCCCACACCGCGGGTGACGAGTTGCGCATCGACCAGTTCGTGACCCTGCTGCGCCAGGGGCGCATCCAGGACGCCACGATCCTGGAGACCGACGCCAGGATCGTGGGGACCTACGACCGCGGGCGCTACTGGGTGGCGTTCGGCAGCGCGCGGGAGACGATCTTCTCGCGTCTGACCACCGCCCTGGAGGACGCCGGCGTCCCGACGACCGTCCAGCAGCAGCCGCTCAAGCAGCTCGTCGGGCCTGTGACGCTCCTGCTGCCCGCCCTGATCATCGTGGACGGCCTGTTCATCCTGTTCCTGCTGTTCGGGCGCGGCGGCGACGGCTTCATGGCGTTCGGCCGCTCGCGCGCCCGCCGCATGCAGACCGGCGAGTCGAAGATCACCTTCTCCGACGTCGCCGGCGTCGAGGAGGCGATCGAGGAGCTCGCCGAGGTCCGTGACTACCTGGGCAACCCCGAGCGCTTCCTGGCCATGGGCGCCACCGTCCCCAAGGGCATCCTGCTCATCGGGCCCCCCGGCTGCGGTAAGACCTTGCTCGCGCGCGCGCTGTCGGGCGAGTCCCAGGTGCCGTTCTTCTCCATCTCCGGCTCGGACTTCGTCGAGATCTTCGTCGGCGTCGGCGCCGCGCGGATCCGCGACTTCTTCAAGGTCGCCAAGGCCGCCGCGCCGTGCATCGTCTTCATCGACGAGCTCGACGCGGTCGGCCGCGGTCGCACCAGCATGGCCGTCGGCGGCCAGGACGAGCGCGAGGCCACGCTCAACCAGCTGCTGGTCGAGATGGACGGGTTCGACTCGGGCAGCGGCGTGCTCGTGCTGGCCGCCACCAACCGCCCCGCCATCCTCGACGCGGCGCTGCTGCGGCCGGGCCGCTTCGACCGGCGTGTCACCATCGAGCGCCCCGACGTCCGCGGCCGCGAGGCCATCCTGAAGATCCACTCGCGTGGAAAGCCCCTCAGCCCGGACGTGGACCTGTCGATCCTGGCCCGGCGGACAGCGGGCTTCTCGGGCGCGGACCTGGCCAACGTCGTCAACGAGGCCGCACTGCTGGCCGCCCGCCGCGGCAGTGCCATCATCGAGCCGCGCCACCTGTTCGAGGCAGTCGAGCGCGTCATGGCCGGCCCCGAGCGCCGCTCGCGCATCCTGTCGCCCCAGGACCGCCACCGCATCGGCTTCCACGAGGCCGGCCACGCGGTGACCTCCGCCGCCCTGCCCGGGACGGACCAGGTCGGCAAGCTGTCGATCGTCGCAAGGGGCCACGGCGGCGGGTTCACCTGGTGGGTACCCGAGGGTGACCAGGTGACGATCACCCGCTCGCAGCTGCTGGACCGCATCACCGCACTGATGGCGGGCCGCGCCGCCGAGGAACTCGTCACCGGTGAGCCCTCCAGCGGCGCGACCAGCGACCTGGAGGCGGCGGTCACGCTGGCTCGGCGGATGACCTCCGAGTTCGGCCTCAGCGAGCGGGTCGGCCCGTTCTCGCTCAAGCCGCTGATCATGGGCCTGAGCGGCGACGGCTTCGGCGGCGGCTACTCCGAGCGGCTCGTCTCGGAGATCGACGCGGAGATCCAGGACACGCTGCGCCGCGCATACGAGCGGGCCATGGACATCCTGCGCGCCAACCGCGAGGTCCTCGACATGGTCGCCAACGCACTGATCGAAGCTGAGAGCCTGGAAGGCGAGATCCTGGACCGGCTGCTGATGCCCATCACCCAGATCGCTCCGGCCAGGGTCGGGTACTGACGTTGGCGACCACGCCCACCAAGACCTGCGCCGAACACCGGCGCCGCGCCGCGGTCGCCAGCTGCTCGGTGTGTGGGACCCCGCAGTGCGCCGAGTGCCTCATCCACACTCCCGTCGGGTTGAAGTGCCGCCAGTGCACGCGCGGGGCCGCGCCAGCAGGGGACCGGCGCCGGCCCCAGCGCGAGCCCCGGCCGGCCGGGACACGGCCCCGCCGGCGCTGGGCCGTCCCCACGGCCGTGGCCGGGATCGTGCTCGTGGGCCTGGCCGCGTACGGGGTGCTGCGCTCCGATGGCCAGGAGACGGCGCCCGGCAGCGAGGACGCCGAGGTGACCGTAGCGACCGAACGCGCGGTGCAGATCACCGGTGCCGGCGGCGCCAGCATCGCGGGAACCCTCAACGTGCCCGACGCCGCCGAGCGAGGACCGGTCCCGGCGGTGCTCATCATCCCCGGGTTCGGGCCCACCGACCGCGACGGGATCGCGCCGCCCGGCGGGGCGCCCGACCCGCTGTACTCCGACATCAGCGACATGCTTGGCGACATCGGGATCGCCAGCTTCCGCTACGACAAGCGCGGCAGCGGCCAGAGCGAGCTGCCAGAGGACCAGCCGCTGTCGTTCGACGACATGGTCGGCGACGCCGAGGCGGGCCTCTCGTTCCTGGCCGAGCGCGCCGAGACCGACCCTGAGCGCCTGGCGGTCGTCGGCCACGACGAGGGCGGCATGGTGGCGCTGCGCCTGGCGGCCGACCCGCGCGTGACGAGCCTGGTGCTGGTCTCCACGCCCGGGAGACCGCTCGTGGACGTCCTCGCGGACGATTTCGTCAACCAGACGGCGGTCCCCGATCCCGCCCACGGGCAGGCCCATGCCGAGCGGCTGCGCTCGGTCGTGGCCACCCTGTTGGCCACCGGCCAGGTCCCCGATCCCGAAGACCTGCCGCCAGAGCTGCGGCCGGTGTTCCCGCCCGACCGAGTCGGGTACTTGCAGGAGGTCTTCTCCTTCGACCCGGTGGCCGAGGCACGCCGCGTCGACGTGCCGGTGCTGATCGTGCGCGGCGGCCGAGACCCTGGCGTGTCCGCCATCGACGCCGACAACCTCGTCGCGGCGCTGGGGCCTGAGGCCGAGGTCGTGGTCGGTCCCGAAGCCGGCCATACCCTTGCCCTTCCCCCCGTCGAGCCGGACGGCGGTGGCGGCTCCTCGGACACGATGCACAGCCAGGAGTTCCACCGCGCCATACCGGGCGTCCGGCGCGACGAGGGGCTGCTGCAGCGTGTCGGGGCGTGGCTGGCCGCCGGGCTGGGCGCCGACGAGGCCCGCGCTGCGAGCAAGCAGGAGGTCGCGGTCACCGCGACGGGGATGCGCTTCGAACCCGCCGAGCAGCGACTGGCGGCCGGCAACTACACCTTCCGGTTCACCAACGAGGACACCGTGCCCCACGAGCTGCGCCTGGCCGCCGGCGGGCGCCACGACACGCACCTGGCCGAGGTCACCGACGTCCAGCCGGGCGAGACGAGATCGTTCACCGCTCACCTGCGGCCCGGGGTGTACGAAATGGCGTGCCACCTGCCGGGCCACTTCGAGTCCGGCATGCGCGGTACGATCATCGTCGAGGCGGCCCCGCCGACGCCGCCGCAGCCGCGGACCTACGGCGGGCTGCTGTAGACGGGAGCGTCACCGCCAGGTGTCACCAGCGGGTGAGGATTACCGGTCCGAGCCGTCCGCCCTCGCCCACTCGACCACGAGGCGACCGATCTCGCGTCCCATGGGCAGGCCATCCTCGCTGTCGACGGGCCAGTGGATGCCCCCGTACACCCGCGAGATCGCGGCCTCCTCGGCCTTCGCGCGGAACTGCGCAAGCTCGGCTGGGAACAGGTAGCCCATGACCTCACCGGCGGCGCCGGAGTAGACCGCGTGGCCGGAGACGTAGGCGGGGAACAGCGGGGTCTGTAGCAGCGGCGTCCAGTTCGGGTCGACCAGGTCGCGGATCGTGTTCTCCGGGCGCGGGTACCAGTAGACGTACTTGGCGTCCCAGGCGGCCACGCCCGCGTCGGCTTGCGAGACGTTGAGCAGCGCGAACAGCCGCGCGGCCCGGGGCGTGGACAGGCGGTCGCGGGCCGCGTAGGCCAGGGCGACCTCGTTCCAGATGCCCGGCGGCAGCGACGTGCCCTCGCCCCCCTCCCAGTACCTGGCGAAACGCTGCTGCTCGGGCGTCAGCTCGTCCTTGGCGCGCATGACCTCCCGAGCCTCGGCCAGGTTCTCCGGCGACCCGATCGGCGGCGGGGGGGCCGGCCGCAGCTGGCTGCCCGAGGCCAGCACCCAGGTCTGCCATGTCCCGGCCAGCGGCTGCACCGGCGGCGACACCGACCCCGGCGGAGGTTCCCAGAACGCCACGCCGTGCGGCGGGCGGGTGCCGTCCCACGGGCGATCGGAGCCGTCGGCGCGGCCCCAGGCGATCACCGCGTCGGCGACCTGGCGGCCCAGCGCCAGCCCGGCCTCGACGTCGCTGCGGTAGTTCGTTCCCGCGGTCAGCCGCGACAGCGCCGCCTCCTCGGCCATCTGGTCCAGGCGGGCGGCGGGACGCTCGGGGAACAGGTACGCCAGCACCCGGGAGGCGGCGCCGGCGATGACCGCGTGCTCGGACGGATATGACGGATCCGGGCCCGGTTCTGACAGCGTCGGGATGCCCTCGGGCGGCGGCCGCCCGTAGAGGTACTTGTAGTGCCAGGCGGCGACGAGCGCGTCGTAGACCGCGACGCTGACGAGCGCATAGCCGCGCGACGCCAGCGGCGGGTCCTTGGCCCTGGCCGAGACGTAGCCCAGGTTGAGCTCCGTCCACGGCCGGTGCGGCGGTAGCTGGTCCCAGCGCCCAACGATCTCCTCGACCTCGGGGCTGCGCCCGTCCGCCAGCGCCCGCAGCTCCTCCAGCTCGGCGCGGGCCTGTTCGGAGTCGGGCGTCGGCGGGGGCGGCACCGGGAACTGGTCGGGCGCGACCAGCACCCAGGTCCGCCACGCACCCGCCTCGGGCTCGGTCTGCGCCCGGGTCGCCGGCGAGGCCTCCCGGTCGCAGCCGCCGAGGGCCAGGACCGTGGCCAGGCACAGCGCCCATGCAGCGGCCCTCACCGCGCCAGTCCCGCGGCGATGTAGGCCACCTGGACCGGCTCGCACCAGATCACCACCGAGCGCACCCGCTCCAGCGGCAGGTCAAGCGGCACCAGGTAGTTCTGCGGACCCACGGTGGACTTCAGCTCGGCGATCTGCACATGGGGTGCCCTGAAGGCTTCCGCGCTGGTCTGCGGGCGCTCGGCCTCGCTGAGCCAGACGAACAGGTCGGTGTTCGTGCTGACGCTGAAGTCCTCGAAGCGCAGCGCCGCGCCGCCGTCGGGTAGCGCGTACAGCCGCGCGATCCCCTCCCCGGGCTTGTCGATCTCGTAGAACGATCCCTGCGCGACCACCGGCGAGGAGGCCATGTCCGGCAGCGGCGGCTCGTTGATCGGCGTGTCGACCTGCTGCTGGACGGTCACCGTCCACGGCCCGGTCGCCTCGACGGCAAGCTGCAGCCGGCCGGTCTGGATCGAGAACGCCTCTCCCTGGCCCGGGCAGGTGCTGTCGGTGAGCAGCTCGGACTCGTCGCCGGCCGCGCTGAGCTGCAGGGTCCCGGCGTTGCAGGTCCATCGCACCCGCCACTGGATCGCGCCGGGCGCGACCGCCAGGTCCAGCGTCGCAGGCTCCGCCCCGCCGGTGCGGGCGAGGTCCTCCCAACGCGGCGCCGTGCGTTCCAGCGCCGCGCCCCGTGTG
>DASZOD010000319.1:0-2559 GCA_035550935.1 Egibacteraceae bacterium
CAGGCACGCAACCGAGGCATCGCCACGCCGTTCCTGCCCGGCGACGCGCCGCCCGACCCGCGGGTGCAGCGACTCCAGCGCGTCGAGCACCGCTTGCACCGTGACCTGGGACCCCGCGACGTCGACCGCGACCGCGGCCGCCCCGTCGCCGTGGACCCGGAGCGCGGAGGGCAGTCGAACGACGACGCGCACGGCGCTCAATCCATGGCGAGCGGGCGGACGCTGAGCACCGGGGGCAGGTGGCGAACCAGTGTGGACCAGCGCTCGCCGCCGTCGACGGAGCCGAACAGCTCGCCCGTGCGGGTGCCGAAGAACAGGCCCACGGGCTGCACCGAGGCGGCAAAGGCGTCGCGCAGCACGGTGAGGTAGGCGTCGCGCTGCGGCAGCCCGTCGGTGAGCGCGCTCCAGGACCCGCCCCCATCGCTGCTGCGGTACACCCGGCAGCGGCCCTCCGGGGTGACGCGGAACTCGTCGGACTCAAGCGGGATGACGAACACGGTGTCGGGGTCGTCAGGGTGTACGACCAGCGGGAAGCCGAAGTCCGACGGCAAGGCCCGCCCGACGCTGTTCCAGCCGTCGCCACCGTCGTCGCTGCGGTACACGCCCCAGTGATGCTGCAGGAACAGCCGGTCGGGCACCGCGGGGTGCAGCGCCATCTTGTGCACGCACTGGCCGAACTCGGGCGGCTCGTCGCCGGGCAGGAACGGCGTGGCGATGCCTCGGTTGCGTGCCTGCCAGGTGACGCCGCCGTCGTCGCTGCGGTAGACGCCGCCGGTCGAGATCGCCACCCACAGGCGCTCCGGCGTCGACGGGTCCAGCAGCACCGTGTGCAGGCACAAACCGCCGCCCCCGGGCGTCCACTGCGGCCGGTGCGGATGCTCCCACAGGCCTCGGACCAACTCGAAGGACACGCCGCGGTCGGCGGAACGGAACAGCGCCGCCGGCTCGACGCCCGCCCACACGACGCCGTCGTCGGCCGGGTGCAGCTGCCAGATGCGTCGCACGGCCGCGTCGACGTCTGGGGGGAAGCGCACCGAGCCGCCGTCCCGTTCGTCCCAGGTGGCGCCCAGATCGTCAGACCACACCACCGAGGGTCCCCAATGCTCGCTGTGGCCGCCAGCGAGGATGCGCGGTCGGTCGTGGGACCGCTCCCACGCGACCGCATAGAGCGCCTGCCCCCGCAGGAAGGGTCCGCTGACCTCCCATCGCTGCCTGCCGTCCCCGCTCACCACGAACAGCCCCTTGGCGGTGCCGACCAGGATGCTGGTGTGGGTCGCCATCACGGTCATCATCGCGCCACAGGTCCCGCTGTCAACGCGCTACCGGACCTGGAGGAACCTGGGGTTGTGAACCTCCAGGCCCGCATCCGGGCCTCCAGGTGCACACGTCGCCCGTGGTCGACCTTGTGCCGCTGGAGGTCTGGTCGCGGCGATCACGCGCAGCGATCGTCAAGGCCTCCCGCCCCGCCGCGGCAGACCAAAGAGCCCGAGTCGCCGGGCGAGGCCATCCACGCCGTGGCGATCTGCCGGTCGAAGGTCGCCGGACCGAAGTCGTAGAGGGCGGTGACGGTGACGTCGATCTCGGTGACCGTCGAGGTGGTGTACTCGGTGGTCCGGCCCACCTTCTCCAGGGCCATGCCCAGGTCGGCGGCCGCCACCGACCCGGGACCCGCGGGCAACGCCACGTCGAGCTGGACCAGCACGTCGACGATGGGGTTCATGATGGCGCGATTGCAGCCGCCGGCGAACAGCAGGCCCACGGCGGGGTGGTCGGGGCCGGCCACCGGCGTGAGGTCGTCCTTCATACGGTCCACGACGTCGGCGGCGTCGCTCACCGCGGCGATCGCTCCGTCCACCGTGTTGGCGTCCTCGCCTATGGGCACGAAGCGCGTCAGGGTGGCGATGTCGTCGGCGGGACTCCTGCCGCCGTCGGCGGGACCGGGCTGCAGGATCGGGTCGCCGGGCGAGGCGGCGTTCTGGTTGGCCAGCACGTGGTTGTTGCCGAGGATGCACGGGCTGCCGTCGGCGTTGTCGCGGACCAGGCATCCCAGGGTCCCCGCGGTGACCGCGGGATGGGCGATGCTGATGCCCGAGGGTGCCGGACGTTCGCGCGCGGTGAACGACAGCGGGTGGATCGGGCCGGTCTCCACCACGTCCACCTCGACGAAGTCGGCGCCGATGTAGAGGCGTCGTGGCAGCAGCCGGGAGGGGGGCAGCACGGCCGCCGGGACCTTACGCAGCACGTAGACGACCAGTGCGGGCTCGTCGGCGACTTCCCCTCGCACGCTGCGGCGCCCGAAGCCTGTCCCGGTGAGGTTGGGGTCCGCCAGGTAGGCGCTGCGGTACGAGCGCTGCACCACGCCGGCGAGGAAGCGGGCCTTGCGGTAGCGCTCGTCGGATAACAGTTCGTCCACGCCTCACCCCCGCCGCTCGAGCGGCTCGATCGGTCCGGTGACCTGGAAGTGCAACGGAACCCCTTCCACCGACCGGGGGGCCGGCAGGTCGTCGGCGGACTCAAGATAGACGGTGATGACGTAGGCAGGCTCGGTCGGCGTCGGCT
>DASZOD010000320.1:0-8345 GCA_035550935.1 Egibacteraceae bacterium
CGGGCCACCGTCCCCACGGTCCACGACACGGTGGCCGTGATGCGCATGACCGTCGGGCCGCCTGCGGTGGCGGGGTCGGCGTCCTCTTCCTGCAGGGTCGTGACGATGGTGTAGGTGCGGCCGTCCAGGGTCCGGGTCACCGTGAACGGGCTCGCGGTCGTGCGCAGCGCGTCGAAGCCCTGCGCCCGCAGCTCCTCCAGGTGCTCGGAGGCCACTCGGGTGGCCGCCGAGCGCGAGCGCTGGTCGGCCAGCGACCGGGCCGATGCGATCAGGCCGCCCAGCAGCGCGAACAGCGCGACCGACAGGATGAAGATGGCGACCAGCATCTCGATCAGCGAGAGGCCGTCGTCGCCTGACAGGCGTCGGCGGAGAGGCGTCTGCGGCGGGGTCGCTTTCATGAGTGTCCGACTAGGTATCGGCCCCGGACGGAGACGAGTTGAGGCCCACAAAGCCGGACAAGAGGGACCGGCTACACCGCCGCGCGGGTCGTGGCCCCCAGGTCGTCGAGCACCGCGTACAGCAGCTCGAGCAGGACCGCCTTGACCGACTCGCGGTCCAGCGCGTCGCAGGCCACGACCCGGACCCCGTCGGGCACCTGCAGCCGCGACCGGGCGCGGGCCAGCGCGTCGGCCGGGTCGCCGGCGACCTTGTTGACCGCGACGACGTAGGGCACCTCGGCCACGTCCCGGAAGAACGTCAGGATCTCGGCGCTCTCCCGCAGCGTCTCGGGCCGCTGGTCGTCGATCAGGACGACGAAGCCGAGCATCCCTTCGGCCAGGATCTGCCACATGAAGTCGAAGCGCTTCTGGCCCGGCGTGCCGAACAGGTACAGCACCAGGTCCCGGTCGATCGAGATGCGCCCGAAGTCCATGGCCACGGTGGTGCGCTTCTTCGGTCCGCCGGCGTAGTCGCTGACGCCCTTCTCGGTCGACACGACGGCGGCCTCGCTGACGGTCTGGATGAGCGTGGTCTTGCCGACGCCGTACGGGCCGGTGACGACGATCTTGACCGACTGCGACGACTTGCCGCTGCGGGCGCTGGACGGGGACATGGCTACGAGCCCCTGACCCCGTCGATGAGACGCAGCAGCAGCGCCTTGTTGACGTCCTCGTCCCGCCCCAGCCGGCGCTTGGGGTCGGCCGGCGGGTCGTCGCCGCCAGCCGCGGGAGGCCCGGACCTGTCCTCGCGGTCGCCAGACTGCGGCTGGGCCGGCCCATCCTCGGGCTGAGCAGGGGGGGCCTCGGGCTGGGCTGGCCCATCCTCGGCGACGGCCGGGACGGTCTCGGACTGGGCCGGGACGGCCTTGGACCGAGCCGCCGGCGCGGGGACGCCGGCCGGCGCGGGGACGCCGGCCGGCTCGGCTGCGGGCGGCGGTGCGGCGGCGGTCGCGGGCCGCTGGGTGGCCTCCTCGGACTGCTCGAGGCGTCGCAGCCGCTGGCGGTCCGCCAGCAGAGTCCCCAGCGAGGTCTGGCCCCCGGAGGAGGACTCCAGCGCCTCGACCAGCCCCTCGTCCACCAGGCCGGACAGGACCCGGCAGGTGGCGAACTCACCCTGCCCGGTGAGTTCGACGAGGTCGCGCACGCTGCGGGCGCCGTCGACCAGCGTCAGCAGCCGCCACTGCTCGCGGCTGAGCACGACCTGCTCGACGTCGTCGGGCGGTGCCGGCACCATGGACACCAGCGCGGCGGCGCTGGGTATCCGTTCGCGGATGGCGGCCCACTCTCCCAGGCGGCGCGCAGCCTCGGTGATGAGCTGCTCCGTCTGCAGGCTGGCCCCGGGCACCTGGGCCGGTTGGCTGCTCGGCGCGAACTGGAACGTGCCCTCGCCCGCGCGCATGAGGTCGAACACCGCGTCCTGGATCTGCTCGCGGGCGAACGCGTCGAGGGTGGCCTCGTCGATCGTGCCGGCGTCAAGCAGCAGCGGGCGCAGCGCCGCCCCCCCGCCGGCGCCCGCGCTGTCGAGCGCCCCGCGTAGCTGCTGCTCGGTGAGCAGCCCGGCTCCCACCAGGCGCGCGCCCAGCGGCTGGCGGCGGCTGTCGGAGACCGCCGCGCAGACCTCCCCGTCGCTGAAGCGGATCTCGCCCTCGGTGCCGTCGATGCGCACACGCAGGACCCCGGACTTCTTCGTCAGCGCAAGCAGCTGGAAGATGTCGGGGAGGCTGAACTCGGCGAGGTTGCCTTCAAGCATCGGGTCTGTCGTCCCAGGCGGTCCTCTGGGCAGGCAGGCGCCGGCTTACGACCTGGGCGGTCACGTCCACTGCTGGCCGGCGCTCCCGACCGCGGCGGAGGGCACCGCCAGGTCAGCCAGCAGGCCCTGAGGCTCGTCGGGCGACTGCTGCAGGACGGTGCCGACGGCGTCGGCGGCGCGGCGCATCTCGTAGAGGATGAAGCCGATCTTGGCGGCACGGCCGGTCACCGACGCCAGGACGGCCTGGTCGCGGGCCGACATGAGGAACACGAAACCGTGGTCGCCCTCGACGAACAGCTGGCGCAGCTCGCCGCGGCCCAGATTGACGGCGGCCTGCTCGGCCAGGCTCAGCAGGGCAGCGGACATGGCCGCCAGCCGATCCTCGTCGAGCTCCTGGGGCAGGGCCGAGGCCATGGTCAGGCCGTCGAAGCTGACCACCGCGGCGGCTTCGACATCAGGCGAGGAGCGCACGAAGCGGTTGAGGGCCTCGGCCAGACGCTCCGCCTTCGTGTCGGTCATCACTGCTCCTGGTGCACACGGCTGCGGTCTCGACGGCTGTCATCGGCACGAACCTGTCCAGCCTTGAACCGTCAGCGTCCCAGCGCCGCCGCGGCGGTGTCGGCCATGACCTCCAGCGGCGCCGGCCGGCCGGTCCAGCGCTGGAAGGCGGCCGCGGCCTGCTCCACGAGCATGCCCAGGCCGTCGAAGGCGCGGGCGCCGCCGCGGCGGGCAGCGGCCAAGAACGGCGACTCGCCGGCCCCGTAGGTCAGGTCGAGAGCGACCTGGCCCTCGCCCAGGCCCATGAACATGCCCGGCAGCGCCTCGCCGTGCAGCCCCAGCGGCGTGGCGTTGACGACCAGCGCCGGCCGCCCGCCAGCGGCCCCACCGGCCCCCCAGCGGCGCGCGAGCGCGGCGACGTCCCGGGCGGCCTGAGGGCGGCGAGCGACGACCGCCACCCGCGCCCCCAGCCGGCCCAACGCCACCGCCGCGGCGCGGGCAGCCCCGCCGGCGCCGAACACGAGCGTCTCCAGGCCGGACGTCACCCCGACGTCGCGCTCGAACACCGTGTGCAGGGCCCCGACGTCGGTGTTGTCTGCCAGGAGCCGGTCGCCGTCCCAGAACAGCGTGTTGGCGGCACCGACCGCCTCGGCCTCCGCGGTGATCGCGTCGCCCAACGCCAGCGCCGCGCGCTTGTGGGGGACGGTGAGGTTGGCGCCGAGGAAGCCCAGCGTCCGCAGCCCGTCCACCGCGGCGGCGAGGTCGCCGGGGGCGACGTCGAACGCCAGGTACGCCGCATCGACGTTGGCCGCGGCGAACGCGGCGTTGTGGATCTGCGGCGAGACGCTGTGCGCGACCGGGTGGCCGAGCAGGCAGGCCAGCCGGGTCGCGGCCATGGGTGCTGCCATCGATGGCGAGGCTATGATGTCAGCGCCATGACGTCATATCAGCGCACACAGGTCTATCTTGATCCCCGGGACCACCGGCGGCTGCGCCGCCTGGCCGCCGAGCGCGGCGTGTCGATGACCACGCTCGTGCGCGACGCCATCGGCCGCTACCTGGCCGACGAGCAGCCGCAGCCCCCCAACGTGCTGGACGACTTCCACGACGAACCCATCTTCGCCAGCATTCCCCGGGGCCCTGAGGGACTGGTTGCCCGCCTGAACGCGCTCCGGGAGCTCGGTCCGCCGCCGCACTTCGACGAATCTACGCTGAACCCCGAGGATCGCCAGATCGGCGACTACCTCTACGAAGAGTACCTGCGGCACGTCGCCGAGTGGGAGAAGCACCGGCGGGACGACCGGACGTGATCTTCGTCGACACGAGTATCTGGTTTGACGCCGTGGCCGGAACCACCAGCCGGGCCGAGCGTGCCAGCCAGGCGCTCAACGGGCACCGAGGGCAGCTCGCGTCCAGCGCAGCGGTGCTGACGGAGCTGTGGAACCTGCTGGCCGTGCGCGGCCATCTGCATCGAGCCACGCCGGTCTGCCTCACCGTGGCCGATGGCGCCGAGATCCTCCACGCCGGCCCAGACGACCACGCGGCGGCACTGGCCGTGCTCCGCGGCTGGGCCGATCAGCGCTTCAGCTACGCCGACGCGCTGTCGTTCGCGCTCATGGAGCGGGAACGCATCGACGCCGCCCTGACCCTGGACCACCACTTCCGGACCTACCGCTATGGGCCGGGTCGCCGGCGGGCGTTCCGGGTCCTGCCGGACTAGCGCAGCTCACCCGCCCCCGCGCCGGTAGCGGCGGACGTTGTCGTCGTGCTCGGCCTTGGTGCTGGCGAACGCGTGCGCCCCGGTCGCGGGGTCGGACACGACGTAGTACAGGTAGTCCTCGGCGGCCGGGCGGGCGGCGGCCTCCAGGGCCGCCCGGCCGGGGGCGGCGATCGGCGTGGGGGGCAGCCCCTCGATCCGGTACGTGTTCCACGGCGAGTCGATGTCGGTGTCCTCGTACAGCACCCGGTCGCGGTGCTCGCCCAGGGCGTACAGGACGGTGGCGTCGACCTGCAGTGGCATGTCCGCATCGAGCCGGTTGTGGATGACCGCGCTGATGAGCGGCTGTTCGGCGGCCACCCTGGCCTCGCGCTCGATGAGCGAGCCGATGGTGAGCAGCTCATAGCGGTCCAGCTCCTCGACCGCCGGGCTGCCGATCTCCGACAGCACCTGGTCGGTATGCTCCACCAGCCGCATGAGGACGTCCTCGGGGTCGGCGTCGACGCGGAACTCGTAGGTGTCAGGAAACAGCAGTCCCTCGAAGGCCTGGGCCTCCGCGGGCAGCCGCTCGACGGGCACCCACGACGGGACCGCCAGCCCGCCCAGGGCGGCCTCGAGCTCGTCGACGTCGAAGGGGCTGCCGGGTGTGCTGGCGATCCGCTCCAGGCTCTGGTCAACGGTCAACCCCTCGGGGAGGGTCACCCGGAACGTCGCCGGCCCGGCCGGGCCGTCGCTGAGCACCCCCAGGATCTCGCCGCTGCTCATCCCCGACCGCAGCACGTACGTCCCCGGTCTGATGCGGGCGGCCCGGTCGTCGAAGCGGGCCACGAGCTTGAAGGCGAACGGGCTGGCGATGACGCCGCGGTCGGCCAGCAGCTCGGCCACCTGGGAGGCGCCGACGCCTTCGGGGATCTCCACGGTGATCGGACGTCCCTGGTCCACGCCCGGCGCGCTGCTCAGCTCGCCCAGCAGCGCCAGAGCGCCTCCGATCAGCAGGCCGGCGACGAACAGGCCGACGACCACGACCTTCCAGCGCCCGGACCGCTGCACCCCCGACCTCTCAGACCCCGCCACGGCGTCGCGCGTCCAGCCAGCCCTGCAGCACGATCGTCGCGGCGACCGGGTCGCGCTCCACGCGCCGCTGGCGGCGCCGGCGGCCGGCCGCCAGCAGCACCCGCTCGGCCTCCGCCGAGCTGAGACGCTCGTCCCACAGGGCCACGCTGACCCCCTCCGCCCGCAGCGCCTCGGCGACCTGGCGGGCCGCGCGCGTCGACGCGGTGTCGCGTCCCGCCAGCGAGCGGGGCAGCCCGACCACGACCGTGCCGCACCCCTGGTCGCGGGCCAGGCCGGCCAGCCGAGCCGCCACCCCGCGGACACCCTGCGCCTCGTCGGCGCCGGGCTCCACCTGCAGGCTGCACAGCGGGGTGGCGACCACACCGTCGGGGTCGCTGACGGCCACGCCCACCCGCACCGCGCCCACATCGACGCCCAGGGCCCGCATCGCCGCTAGGCCCGCCCGGCCAGCTGCTCGCGGGCGGCGCGGCGGGCCGCCTCGACCGCTTCGGCGACGCGGCTGCCGTGGCGTCCGCCGGCCTGGGCCACGTCGCCCCTGCCGCCGGCACCGCCGCCCACGATCCGGGCGCCGGCCTGCAGCACCTCCCGGGCCTGCAGGCCACGGGCGACCAGGTCGGCGCTGACCGCCGCGACGAGCTGGGCCTTGCCGTCGGGCGTGGGCGATCCCAGCACCACCACCCCGCTGCCCAGCCGGTTGCGCAGGTCGGCGGCCAGAGCCTTGAGCCCGTCGCGGTCGGCACCGGGCACGGTCGCGGCCAGCACCGCGGCGCCGTCGACCCGTTCGGCCCGGTCGACCAGCCGGCCGGCCGACGCCAGCAGCGCCTCCTGGCGGGCGCGGACCAGCTCCTTCTCCAGAGAACGCAGCCGCTGCAGCAGCTCGCTGACGCGCTCGACGGCCTGGTCGCTGGGGACCTTGAGCAGACGGGACACCTGGTCGGCGACGAGCCGCTCGCGCGCCAGGTGCGCGAACGCCTCGGGACCGGTGACCGCCTCGATGCGCCGCAGGTTGGCCGCGATCGAGCCTTCCGACAGGACGGTGAACAGCCCGACCTCCCCGGTGTGGTCGACGTGGGTGCCCCCGCACAGCTCCCTGGAGTAGTCGCCGATCTGCACGACCCGCACCCGTTCGCCGTACTTCTCGCCGAACAGCGCGATCGCCCCCATGTCGCGGGCCTCCTGGTGGGTGGTCTCCACCGTCAGGACCGGTGGGTCCTCGGCGATGCGGGCGTTGACGAGCTCCTCCACCTGTGTCACCTGGCCGGGGGCCAGCGCCTCGAAGTGGGGGAAGTCGAAGCGGAAGCGCCCCGCGTCGATCGCCGAGCCGGCCTGGGCGGCGTGCTCGCCGACCACCTCCCGCAGCGTGGCGTGCAGGATGTGGGTGGCGGTGTGGCCCCGCATGATCGACGCGCGGCGCTGGCGGTCGATCGCGGCGTGCGCCTGCTGGCCGGTGCGGATCTCGCCGGCCTCCACCCGTCCCCGGTGCACCACCAGGCCCTGGACCGGCGCGATGGTGTCGGCGACGCGGATCCTGCCGCTGTCGGTCTCGATCAGCCCGTGGTCGCCCAGCTGGCCCCCGCCCTCGGCGTAGAACGGGGTACGGGCCAGGACGACGTCGACCGCGTCGCCTTCCTCGGCGGACTCCAGCAGACCCTCCGGCGTGACGATCGCGTCGAGGCTGGTCTCGGCGGTCTCCTCGGAGTAGCCGACGAACTCGACCGGGCCGCCCCGCCCCGCCGCCTGCCGGTAGACCTCGACGGGGGCGCTGCCGTCGCCGCCGGCGCCCTTGGCGGCGGCCCGGGCCCGAGCCCGCTGCGCCTCCATGTGGCGGGCGAACGCGTCGCGGTCCAGCTCCAGCCCCTGCTCCTGGGCGATCTCCACGGTCAGGTCGATGGGGAAGCCGTAGGTGTCGTGCAGGGTGAAGGCGGTGTCGCCGGGCAGCTCGTGGGCGCCCTGGACCCTGGCGTGGGCGATGGCCTGGTCGAGCATCGCCATGCCGCTGCGCAGGGTGCGCGAGAAGCCTTCCTCCTCGGCCGCCGCGACGCGGGTCACCAGCTGCGCCTGGCCGCGCAACTCCGGCCAGGCCTGCTCGAGGGTGTCGCGGACCGCTTCCATCATGGCCGGCATGATCGGGGCCTCGCAGCCGAGCATCCGGGCGTGGCGCACGGCGCGCCGCAACAGCCGGCGCAGGACGTAGCCACGGGCCTCGTTGGACGGCAGCACCCCATCGGCGATGAGCATCGCGCCGCTGCGGGCGTGATCGGCGATGACCCGCAGGCTCACGTCGCGGCTCGCGTCGTCACCGTAGGCCACGCCGGTGAGCTCGCTGGCGCGCTCCAGGATCGGCCGCAACACGTCGGTCTCGTAGACGTTGGGCACGTCCTGCAGCAGCACGGCCATGCGCTCCATGCCCATGCCGGTGTCGACGTTGCGCCGGGGCAGCTCGCCGACGATCCTGCCCGCCGCGTCCTGCTCGTACTGCATGAACACGAGGTTCCAGAACTCCAGGTACCGCGACTCGTCGACAGCCGGGCCACCTTCGGCGCCGTGCTCGGGTCCGCGGTCGTAGTAGAGCTCGCTGCACGGGCCGCACGGTCCGGCCTGACCGGTCGACCAGAAGTTGTCGTCGGCACCGCGCCGCACGACACGGCGCGCGGGAAGGTCGCTCTCCTCCAGCCAGAGCTGCTCGGCCTCGTCGTCGTCTTCGAACACCGTCGCCCAGATGCGTTCACGGTCGAAGCCGAACCCTCCCTCGTCGACCGGCGTGACCGAGAGCTCCCAGGCCCAGCGGATCGCCTCGCGCTTGAAGTAGTCACCGATGCTGAAGTTGCCCAGCATCTCGAAGAACGTCAGGTGACGAGTGGTGTGGCCC
>DASZOD010000321.1:0-10058 GCA_035550935.1 Egibacteraceae bacterium
GGCTTGCAGGTGCACCCAGGGGGGCAGCAGCAGCCTGGCGACCGCCACCGCGGCCAGCAGCTCGTCGCGGTCGGGCTCGGGGTGGCGGCGCATGGCGGTGTCGGGCTTGGCCCGGAAGTTCTGGACGATGACCTCCTGCAGGTGGCGGTAGCGCCGCGCCGAGGCGGCCAGGGCGCACAGCGCCTCGGCGCGTTCCCGGTCGGTCTCGCCGATGCCGACGAGGATCCCCGAGGTGAACGGGACCGACAGGCGCCCGGCGTCCTCGATGGTGCGCAGCCGCGCCGCCGGATCCTTGTCGGGGCTGTTCCAGTGCGCCTGGCCTTTGCCCAGCAGCCGGGTGCTGGCCGACTCCAGCATGAGCCCCATCGACCCCGCCACCTGCTTGAGGGCAGCCAGGTCACTCCACGACAGCACCCCGGGGTTGAGGTGGGGGATCAGCCCGGTGTGCTCGATCACCTGGATGGCGACCGCCCGCAGGTACTCCAGGGTGGTGGCGTAGCCGCGTGCCTCCAGCCAGGCCCGTGCCGCCGGGTAGTGCAGCTCGGGCTTGTCGCCGAGGGTGAACAGCGCCTCCTTGCAGCCGACGGCCTGGCCGCGCCGGGCGATGTCGAGCACCTGCTCGGGCGACAGGTAGGCGGGGTGGTCGGCCTTGGGCGGCCAGGCGAACGTGCAGTAGCCGCAGGCGTCGCGGCACAGGTGGGTCAGCGGCACGAACACCTTGCGGCTGTAGGTGACGCGCTCGCCGAAGACCCGGTCGCGCACGCCGGCGGCGACCGCCATGAGGGCTTCCAGCCCCGGCCCCCGCGCCGACAGCAGCCAGGTGGCCTCGTCGACGTTGAGGGTCTTGCCCGCCTGGGCCCGGGCCAGCGCCCGGCGCAGCCCCGACGGCAGGTCACGCAGGTTTTCTGCCACGGTCATCGGCGGCTCCATCCAGATCGCGGTCGGCAGCGGGGCGCGCGCGGCCTCATCCGGCACTGACCAGACGCCGGATCGGGTCCGAGGCGAAGTACACGACGAACAGCAGGCTGGCCAGCACCATCATCCAGTGCACCTCGCGGATGCGGCCGCCGGCCAGTTTGATCACCGTGTAGGCCACGAAACCCCAGCCGATGCCGTCGGTGATCGAATAGTTGAACGGCATCACGACGATCGTCAGGAACGCCGGGATGGCGACGCTGTAGTCGTCCCAGGGCAGCTCGCGGATGACCGACATCATGAGGAAGCCGACCAGGATGAGGGCGGGGGCGGTCGCTTCGGGTGGGATGATGCCGGCCAGCGGGCTGACGAACAGCGCGGCCAGGAACAGCAGGCCGGTCACGACGCTGGCCAGGCCGGTGCGCCCGCCCTCGGCGATGCCGGCGGCCGACTCGATGTAGGTGGTCGCGCTGGACGCCGACACGGCACCACCGGCGGCCGCCGCGGCCGAGTCGACGACCAGCACCCGCTTCATGCCCGGCAGCCGGTCGTCGGCGTCCAGGAACCCGCCCTCGGTGCCCAGCGCGATCGCGGTGCCCATGGTGTCGAAGAAGTCGGCGAGCATGAGCGTGAAGACCGCCAGCGCCGCTGACAGCACCCCGAGCCGGGCCAGGAAGCCGAAGGAGAACGCCCCCACCAGCGACAGGTCCGGCGGGTCCACCACAGCGGTGGGCATCTTGGCCACGCCCGGGCCGACGTCCGCCCACAGCTGCCCCCCGCCGGCCGCGTTGACGGCGATCGCCACCACCGTGGTGGCCACGATCCCCACCAGCAGCGCCCCCTTGGCCCGACGGGCGACCAGCAGCGCGGTCAGCAGCAGCCCGACGACGAACACGCCGATGCGCTCCGAGTCGAAGTCGCCGCGCGCCAGCACCGGCGCTCCCTGGCCGGGACCGGGCACGACGATGCCGGAGTTGGCGAAGCCGATGATCGTGATGAACAGCCCGATGCCCGCCCCGATGGCCTTCTTCAGCTCGACCGGGATCGCGTTGAGGACCGCTTCGCGGAACCCGGTGAGCACCAGGACCGTGATCAGCAGCCCCTCGGTGACGACCACCCCCATGGCCTGGGGGTAGGTCAGGCCCTCGCCGGCCACCAGCTGGAAGGCGACCACGGCGTTGAGCCCCAGGCCGCTGGCGATCGCGAACGGGTAGTTGGCGGCCAGCCCCATCGCGATCGTCATGACCCCGGCGACCAACGCGGTGACGCTCAGCACCTGGTCGAACGGCAGGCCCCGGGGGCCCGAGCCCAGGATCTGTGGGTTGACGAACAGGATGTAGGCCATGGTCATGAAGGTGGTGACCCCGGCCAGGACCTCGGTGCGGACGGTGGTGCCACGCTCGGACAGCTTGAAGACCCGCTCCAAGCGTCCGGTCAGGCCCGCCGTCTGCGTGGCCACTGCCCACCTCCCGGGTCGCGGGGGGCCCACCAGAGCAGGATAGATGGGGCCGCGACGGGCCCCAAGCACACGAGGCCCTCGGTCGACGGCCCTGCACGCACGGTGACGGGTCTGCGCTTGTGGGCGGCCGCAGAGCGCCTGGACGCCTGCAAACCTATGACGCCACTTCGATGCTAGTGTAGCTACATGGTGGAGGTGGGGATTCGCGAGCTGCGGAATGCGCTCAGCAGGTACCTGGCGAGGGTCCGCCGGGGCGAGACCTTGCTGGTGACCGATCGGGGCAGGCCGGTGGCTCGCATCCTCCCCGCACGGGTCCCAGAAGACCTGGCGGTCCTGCTCGGGGAGGGCCGCGCGCGCTGGTCAGGCGCCAGGTTCGAGCCGCCGGAGCAGGCCGTCGAGTTGCGGGCCGGGCCGACGCTGTCGGAGTACATCAGCGAGGAGCGCCATGAGGACCGGAGGGCGCGCAGCGCCCGGAGGCGAGACGCTGCTGAGAACTTACCTGGACTCCAGCGCGCTGGTGAAGGTCTTCATCGCTGAACCAGGCCGCGACACGGTGCTCCAAGCGCTGACGGAGGCCGCGATCGTCGCGACCTGCCGGATGTCCTACGTCGAGGTCCACGGCGCCCTGGCCCGAGCCCGGCGTGAGGGGCGCGCGACCCGCACCCACGCGCTCCAGGTCGCGCGCGAGTTCGACCGCCGGTGGGCGCAGCTCCTCGTGCTAGAGATCGACGACGCCCTGACCACGGAGGCGGGCGCGCTCGTGTACGACCTGCCACTGCGCGCCGCCGACGCCATCCATCTCGCATGCGCCCGCGCCCTGGCCGGCGGTCGCACGAGCGAGACGTCGTTTGCCTGCTGGGACCGGCGCCTGTGGCATGCCGCCGTCGCGTTGGGCTTCGCTCCCGTGCCTGCGGCCGCGCCGGCGGCGCCGTGAGCCGCGGCCCACCCGTCGCCACCGGCGGCGCTAGCATGCGTCCCCGTGAGTGTGGTGGCGCTGGCGGGGGGAGTCGGGGGCGCCCGCTTCCTGCAGGGGCTGGTCCGGGTGGTCGACCCGTCGGCGCTGACGGTGGTGGCCAACACCGGCGACGACCTGCGCCTGCACGGGCTGCACGTCAGTCCCGACCTGGACACCATCACCTACACCTTGGGCGGGGGCGTCGACGCCCCGCGCGGCTGGGGCCGCGCCGGCGACACCACCGCGGTCGTCACCGAGCTACGCGAGCGCTACGGCCGCGAGGACTGGTTCACCCTCGGCGACCGCGACCTCGCCACCCACCTGGTGCGCAGCGAGATGCTCGCCGCCGGCCGTACCCTGCGCCAGGCCACGGCCGCGATCGCGCGGGCTTGGGGGCTGGGCTTCCGCCTCCTGCCGATGACCGACGAGCCGGTGGCCACGCGGGTGCGCACCGCCGACGGCGCCGACCTGCACTTCCAGGAGTGGTGGGTCCGCGAGCGGGCCGCCCCGCCCGTCGCCGCGGTCCGTCTCGACGGCGGTGACGCGGCCCGGCCGGCCCCCGGGGTGCTCGGCGCCATCGCCACCGCCGGCGCGGTCGTGCTGTGCCCCTCCAACCCGGTGGTGTCGATCGGCACGATCCTGGCCGTGCCGGGCATCCGCCGGGCGCTACGCGACGTGCCGGTGGTCGGGGTCTCGCCGATCGTCGGGGGGCAGGTGGTGCGGGGCATGGCCGACCGGCTGCTGCCCGCCGTCGGCGTGGCGGTGTCCGCCGACGGGGTCGCCGAGCTGTACGCGGACTTCCTCGACGGCTGGGTGCTCGACACCGCCGACGCGGGCCTGGCGCCGCGCGTGGCCGGGCGCGGTGTGCGCACCCGGGTCACCGACACGCTCATGCGCAGCCCCGCGGTCGCCGAGGCGCTGGCCCGGACCGCTCTGGAGCTTGCCGACCCGGTCGCCGCCCAGCCGTGATCGAGATTCGCCCCGTGGCCGGCCTGCCCGAGATCCGTCCGGGCGACGACCTGGCCGGGCTCGTCGCCGCCGCTGCGGCGCTGCGCGACGGCGACGTGGTGGTGGTGGCCCAGAAGGTGGTCAGCAAGGCTGAGGGCGCGCTGGCCCGCCCCCGGATCGGGGAGACGACCTGGGCCGCCCGCCGGCGCCTGGCGCGCGAGCAGGCCGTGCGGGTCGTGGCCGACGCGCCGCACGTCCTGGTCGTGGAGACCGGGCACGGGTTCGTCTGCGCCAACGCCGGCGTCGACGCCTCCAACCTGGCCGACGGCCAGCTCACCCTGCTGCCCGACGACCCCGACGCCAGCGCCCGACGCCTGCGCGCCGGCCTGGAGGCCGCCGCCGGCGTCCGCGTCGCCGTGGTCGTCAGCGACACCTTCGGGCGCCCCTGGCGGCTGGGGCAGACCGACGTCGCGATCGGCGCCGCCGGGCTGCGGCCGATCCGCGACGAGCGCGGCAGCGCCGACCGTCACGGCGCCCGCCTGGAGGTCACCGAGACCGCGGTGGCCGACGAGCTGGCCGGCGCCGCCGACCTCGTGCGGCGCAAGGCCGACGGGCTGCCGGTCGTGATCGTGCGCGGGCTGGCCTTCGAGCCCGACGACGCTGCGGGCGCCCGGGCGCTGGTGCGCCCCGCCAGCGAGGACCTGTTCCCCCGCGGGCGCGGCGGCGTGGCCGACGCCCTGGCGGCCGGCCGCGACCCGGCGGGCGGGGGACCGGTCGGTCTCAGCGACCTGCACCGGGCGCTGCGCGCCGCCGCGGCGGTCGCCGGCGGTGCGGTCCGGATCCAGCGGCTCACGCCCCCCGGGGCCGCGCCCACGGTGCTGGCCGTGCGCGGCCAGCCGCTGCCCGCCGGCCTGGCGGCGGGCGCGCTGGTGGCGGCGCTCGTCGACCTGGGCTACGCGGCGGCGGCGCGCCCCGCGCGGGCCGGCGAAGACGCCGCCGCCGTCGTCGAGGCCGGGCAGGGCGAGCCGGACGGCCGGTAGACTGCGCAGCGCCGTGCCCAGGGACCGGCCGTCCCCGACCAGCCAGGAAGGCGACGCCGCGTGGCCGACGAGACGAACCTGACGAAGCGTGAGCGCCAGAAGCTGCGCCGGGACCAGAAGCTCGCCGAGCAGCGGCGGCTGGCCGCCCGGGCCCGCCGCCGCCGGCTGATGGTGCTGCTGGCAGCGGGCCTGGTCCTGCTCGGCGCGGTCGGCGTGGTGATCGCCGGTCAGCTGGCCGAGCGGGCCGAACGGGCCGAGACCGCCCGGCAGGCCGCCCAGCAGCTGGAGGCGCTGGGCTGCACCGAGGCCGTCGCACAGCCCGACCTGGGGACCGGCCACATCGGTGGGCAGGAGCTGGCGGCCAACCCGCCCGAGGCCATCTACCCGGACCGCCCTGCCAGCTCGGGGCGCCACATCGGGTCGGTGGCCAACAGCGGGGTCTACGACCAGCCGGTCGACGAGCGCTTCCTCGTGCACAACCTCGAGCACGGCTACGTGGTCGTCTACTACGACGACGACCTGCCCCCCGCGGCGGTCGAGGAGCTGACGTCGTTCGTGTCCGAGCAGCTGGGAGCCTTCCCCAAGCTGGTCGCGGCGCCCTGGCAGGGAGCCCTGCCGGGCGACGCCAACGTCGCCTTCGTGTCCTGGCGGACCCGCCAGCTGTGCGAGCAGTTCAGCCCCGAGGTGGCGCTGACCTACCTCAACGAGCATCACGGCACCGCCAGCGGCGCGCCGGAGGCGGCGGTGGCGCCGGTCGCCACCGAGGCGGAGAACCCGGTGCGTCCCGACGCCGAGGGGCCGTTCCTGCTGCCCCCCGAGGCGCCAGCGCCGCCGGTCGCGCCGACCGCGCCCGCGCCCGGGCAGCCCACGTCCTGACTGACGGGCGGTCGAGGCCGGCGCCGCCAGCCCGTACCATGACGCGCATGTGCGGAATCATCGGCTTCACCGGGCAGCGGCCGGCCCTGCCCATCCTCCTGGAGGGCCTGGCCAGGCTGGAGTACCGCGGCTACGACTCGGCCGGCGTGGCGGTGGTGGCCGGGTCGGCCGCGGCACCGGCGCTGCGGGTGATCAAGCGCGCCGGCAAGCTCGACAACCTGCTGCGCGCGGTCGACGGCCAGGCCCTGGCGGGCAGCGTCGGCCTGGGCCACACCCGCTGGGCCACCCACGGGGAGCCCAGCGACCGCAACGCCCATCCGCACCTGGACGCCGCCGGCGACGTCGCCGTGGTCCACAACGGCATCTTCGAGAACTACGCGGAGGTCCGTGCCGAGCTCGCCGCGCTCGGCCACGAGTTCCTCTCCGACACCGACACCGAGGTCATCGCCCACCTCATCGGCGCGGCGTACGACACCGACCTGGCGAGCGCCGTCCGGCAGGCGGTGCGGCGGGTGCAGGGGGCGTTCGCCCTCGCCGTCGTCGACCGGCGCGACCCCACCACGATCGTGGCGTGCCGCAGGGAGGCCCCGCTCGTGCTCGGCCGCGCCGACGGCGCCAGCCTGCTGTCCAGCGACGTGGCCGGACTCATCGCCCACACCCGCGACGTCGAGGCGCTGCTCGACGACCAGGTCGCGGTGCTGTCGCCCGACGGGGTCACGGTCAGCGACCTCGACGGCAACCCGGCGCAGGGCCACCGCTACCGCGTCGACTGGGACATCGCCGCGGCCGAGAAGCAGGGCTACGCCCACTTCATGCTCAAGGAGATCCACGAGCAGCCCGCCGCGGTGCGCGAGACCCTGCTGGGACGCACCGACGGCGACGGCCGGGTGGTCCTCGACGAGCTGCGCGGCGAACCTGACGACCTGCGCCACGTCGACAAGGTCTACGTCGTCGCCTGCGGCACGAGCCACCACGCCGGGATGGTCGCCAAGTACGCGATGGAGCACTGGGCCCGCGTGCCCGTCGAGGTCGAGATCGCCAGCGAGTTCCGCTACCGCGACCCGATCCTGACCCCACACACGTTGGTGGTGGCGATCAGCCAGTCGGGCGAGACCGCCGACACCCTGGCGGCCGCCGCGCACGCCCGCGACCAGCGGGCCAAGGTGGTGGCGGTCACCAACGTCGTCGGCAGCTCGCTGGCCCGTGAGGCCGACGCGGTCGTCTACACCCGGGCCGGCCCCGAGATCGGCGTGGCGGCCACGAAGACGTTCGTGACCCAGATCGTCGCGCTCGACGTCCTGGCGCTGTACCTGGCGCAGCTGCGCCGGGCACTGTTCCCCGACGAGTGCCGCGACCACCTGGCTCGCATGGAGAGCCTGCCCGAGCTGCTGTCGCAGGTGCTGGACCAGGAACACGAGGTCGCCGAGCTGGCCGGCGCCTTCGCCCGTGCCGGCTACGTCATGTTCGTCGGCCGTCACGTCGGGCTGCCGATCGCCCTGGAGGGGGCCCTCAAACTCAAGGAGATCAGCTACGTCCACGCCGAGGGCTTCCCGGCCGGCGAGATGAAGCACGGCCCGATCGCTCTGATCGACGCCGGCGGCCCGGTGGTGGCCCTGGCCACCCGCGGCCACGTGCGAGCCAAGATGGTCGGCAACATCCAGGAGGTCAAGGCCCGCGGGGCCGTGGTCCTGGCGATCGCCTCCGAGGGCGACACCGAGATCAAGGAGCACGCCGACCACGTCGTCTACGTGCCCGAGGTCCACGAGCTGCTGTATCCCGTGCTGACCGTCGTGCCGCTGCAGCTGCTGGGCTACCACATCGCCGTGGCCCTGGACCGCGACGTCGACCAGCCCCGCAACCTGGCCAAAACCGTCACCGTCGAGTAGCGCCGTGGCGGTGATCGGCGTCGGCGTCGACGCGGTCGAGATCGGCCGCCTGCGCGCGGCGCTCGAGCGCAGTCCCCGCCTGCTGGGGCGGCTGTTCACCGAACGCGAGCGGGCGCTGTGCACCTCGCGCTGCGGGCAGCTGCGCTTCGGGGGCCTGGCGGCCCGCTTCGCCGCCAAGGAAGCGGTCGCCAAGGCGCTCGGCACCGGCGTGCGCGGCTTCGGCTTCCGCGACGTCGAGGTGCTGCCCGATGCGGGGGGCAGGCCCCGGGTCACACTGCACGACGGCGCCGGCCGAGTCGCCGCCGAGCGCGGGGTCGACCGGGTGCACGTGTCGCTGTCGCACACCCACGACCTGGCCGTGGCCCACGCCGTCGCCGAGGGCCCCCGCATCTAGTGCGACCGGGTGGCCAAGGCCCGGGCGCCTCCCAACGGGTGCGGATGCGGCCATATCTGGCCGCCAACGCACCACCTCGGGCCTGGGGCGGCCGGCCGATACGATGAGCCCTGTGCAGCCAGTGAGCACGGCGCCGGCGCCGACCATCCCCGAGCCCCGCAGGTGACCGGCCTGTTCGCACCGCAGGCGGTCCGTGCCATGGACCAGCGTGCCTTCGACCGCGGGGTCGACCCCCTGGCGCTCATGGAACGCGCCGCCGGCCACCTGGCCCGGGCCGTCGTCGACGCCGGCGGGCGCGGCTACGGGCTGCGGGTCGGCATCCTGTGCGGCAAGGGCAACAACGGCGGCGACGGGCTGGCCGCCGCCCGGCGGCTGCTGGACGCCGGCGCCTGCCCGACCGTATGCCTGGTGGCCGGGGCCGACGACCTGTCCGACGACGCCGCGGTGCAGCTGCGGCGCTGGCGCGCCGCCGGGGGACGGATCGCCGCCGACGTCGCCGACGCCCTGGAGGGCGCCGACGTCGGGGTGGACTGCCTGCTGGGCACCGGCGCAACCGGCGAGCCTCGCCCGCCCTACCGCGAGGCCGTGGAGGCGCTCAACGGCCGCCCGCAGCTTGCCGTCGTCGCCTGCGACGTGCCCACCGGCGTCGACGCGCACACGGGCCGGGTGCCGGGACTGGCGGTGGCCGCCGACGTCACCGTCACGCTCGGCGCGCACAAGGTCGGGCTGCATCTGTGGCCCGCCCGCGGGCGCTGCGGCCGCCTGGTGCTGGGCGAGCTGGGCATCGTGACCGGCGACGACGAGCCCGCCGCCGCGGTGCTGGACGCCCACGACGCCGCCGCGCTGCTGCCGCAGCTCGCCCCCGACGCCCACAAGCGCAGCCGCGGCGTGGTCGTCGTGCTGGCCGGCTCGCCCGGCATGACCGGGGCCGCGACCCTGGTGGCGCGCGGGGCCATGGCCGCCGGCGCGGGGCTGGTCACGGTTGCGACCTCGGCCGCGGCCCGGCCGCTGGTCGCGCCCACCATCCCCGAGGCGCTCACCGTCGACCTGCCCGACGACGACCCCGACGCCGCGTTCGAGCGGGTGGCCGCCCAGACCGAGCGCGCCGACGCGCTCGCCCTGGGCCCGGGGCTGGGCCACGCCGAACCCGCCGTCGCGCTCGTGCGCCGGCTCGTGCGCGAGGTCGACGTGCCCCTGGTCGTCGACGCCGACGGCCTCAACGCCTTCCGCCACGACGGCGACGCCCTGGCTGATCACGCCGCCCCCCTGGTCGCCTGCACCCCCCACGCCCAGGAGCTGGCCCGCCTGCTGGCCGCCGACCGTGCCGAGGTGTGGGACCGGCGGGTGGAGCTGGTACCGGACAGGGCCAGGGCGTGGGGGGTGGTGCTGGTCGCCAAAGGCCCCGGGTCGATGGTGGCCGCGCCCGACGGGCGGGTGTGGGTCAACCCCACCGGCGGCCCCGCGCTGGCCACCGGCGGCACCGGCGACGTGCTGACGGGCATGGCCGCCGCCATGCGCGCCCAGCAGCCCGGGGCGGAGTCCGGCGCCGCCGCGGTGTGGCTGCACGGGCTGGCCGGCGAGGAGG
>DASZOD010000322.1:0-6402 GCA_035550935.1 Egibacteraceae bacterium
GGCGCTGGCGGCGGCGCTGGGCGCGAAGGTCTGCGAGATCTACACCGACGTCGACGGGGTCAACACCGCCGACCCGCGGATCGTGGCCGGTGCACGCAAACTGCACCGCCTGTCGCACGAGGAGATGCTGGAACTCGCCGCCTGCGGCGCGAAGGTCCTGCAGGTCCGCTCGGTCGAGTACGCCCGCAACCACGGGGTCGCCGTGCACGTGCGCAGCTCGTTCACCTACCAGGACGGCACGTGGATCGACGAGGGAGCAGCAATGGAGAAAGCCATCATCTCCGGCGTCGCCCACGACGTCGGCGAGGGCAAGCTGGTGATCCGCGGCGTCCCCGACAAGCCTGGCGTGGCGGCGCGCATCTTCACCGCCTTGGCCGACCAGCACGTCAACATCGACATGATCGTGCAGAACGTGTCGGTCGAGGGCACCACCGACATCTCCTGCACCCTGCCTGTGGCCGACGGACCCCGGGCGGTGCAGCTGCTGCAGGGGCTCGCCGACGAGATCGGCGCGCAGGCCATCCTGTTCGACGAGGACGTCGGCAAGGTGTCGCTGGTGGGCGCGGGCATGAAGACCCACCCGGGGGTGGCCGCCGAGATGTTCTCGGCGCTGTCCGAGGCGGGGGTCAACATCGAGATGATCTCGACCTCTACGATCCGCATCAGCGTGGTGGTGCGCGCCGCCGACGTCGAGGCCGCCGTGCGCGCGGTGCACGAGCAGTTCGGCCTCGGTCAGGAGGTGGCGTGATGGGGCGCACCGTGGCCGTCGTCGGCGCCACCGGCGCGGTCGGCCAGGACCTGCGCCGGCTCCTGGAGTTGCGCGACTTCCCCTGCGACGACGCCGTGTTCGTCGCCTCCGAGCGTTCGGCGGGGACGACCTTGCGCTTCCGCGACCGCCAGGTCACGGTCCGGGTGCTGACCGACGGCGGCGTGTTCGACGGCGTGGACCTCGCGCTGTTCTCCGCCGGCGCGTCGGTCTCGCGCGAGCACGCCCCCCGGGCGGTGGCGGCCGGGGCCACCGTGGTCGACAACTCCTCGGCGTGGCGCATGGACCCCGACGTGCCGCTGGTGGTCACCGAGGTCAACCCCCACGAGCTGGACGTCGCGCCGTCCAAGGGGATCGTCGCCAACCCCAACTGCACGACGATGATCGCGATGCTGCCGCTGAAGGCGCTGCACGACGCCTTCGGCCTCGTGGGCTTCGTGGCGACGAGCTTCCAGGCGGCCGGCGGCGCCGGCCAGAAGGGCATCGACGAGCTGGCGTCCCAGGTCGAGCCGCTGCTGGCGCACCCCGAGCTGCTGCGCCGCGACGGTGCCGCCGCCGCCAAGCTCGTCGAGCCGCGGGTGCACGCGGCGACGCTGGCCTTCAACGTGGTGCCGTGGCTGGGCGTCCAGACCGACGACCGCGGCTACACCGACGAGGAGCTGAAGCTGCAGAACGAGTCCCGCAAGATCCTGGGACTGCCAGACCTGGCCGTGGCGCCGACCTGCGTGCGGGTACCGGTCATGGTCGGCCATGCCGTGGCGGTCCGGGCCACCTTCGAGGACCGGGTCGCGGCCTCGGAGGCGATATCGTCGCTGGAGCGCTTCCCGGGGCTGGTGCTGGACGACGTCGCCACGCCGCTGGAATGGGTCGGCCGCGACGAGGTCTGCGTCGGACGAGTCCGCCCCGACCTGTTCGACCGGCACTCGCTGCAATTCTTCGTCGTCGGCGACAACCTGCTCAAGGGCGCCGCCCTGAACACCGTCCAGATCGCCGAGCTGCTCGTCGGGGGCGGCTTCGCATGACCACGGACCGGATCGCCGCACCCGCGCCACAGGGCGCGCAGGGCCGGGTGGGCGCCGTGGTCAGCCCGCGGCGAACAAACCTGCTCTTGACCGCCGCAGCCGCGGGCTGGCACAACGGTGTGGACGACTCCACGGCGACAAGGAGGCGATGATGTCGAAGATCGGCCGTCCTCGGCGCATCAAGCGGGTCACTCCCGCACCTGACCGCGACCCTCGCCGCTGGATTGACCCGGCGCCCGCACCGGCGACGGCCCCGCCCCCGGCACCGAGGCCGGCCCCGACTCCCGAGAGGGAGCCGCTGCCCGCCGACTGACCCCGTCATGGAGTTGGCCGGGCTGGTCGGGTTGGCCGCTGCGGCGCTGGTCGTCGTTGCCGCGTTCGGCTTCGCGCTGGTCCCCGCGCTGCGCGCGTTCGTCTGGGCCGGGCGGCTGCCGGGCGGCTGGGGTGCGCTGCCGGTCGAAGACGTCGAATCCGAGGAGGCCCCCCGCGGCTGGAAATGCGCCCAGCTGCTGATCTCGCCCGAAGGCGGAGACGTCCGTCTGGCCGGGGTGGCCATCGGCGGCCTGTACGCGGCGGAAGACGTCGCGGTGTGCGCCTTCAACCGGCCCCACGGCGCGCCGTGCCTCCGCTGCGAGTGTGGCTTCTATGCCTTCTGCGACCGTGCGGACGCCGCAGCTCTGCTCGCTCGCCGGGTCGGTTACGACGGGCAGGTCGTCGTGCGGGCCCTGTGCGAGGTGGAACTGTCGGGCACGGTGATCGTCTGCGACCGTGGCTACCGGGCCGAGCGCCAGTGCGTGCTCCAAGTCGGTGTGCTGCCGTGGTGCGCAGACTGCGCCGCCCGAGGGTCGCTCGTCCGCGCGCGGCTGCTCGGTGCCGAGGCGCGGCCCGCGCCCGTGCCCCCGTCGGTCGCCAGCTACGCCAAGCAGGCCGCCACAGAGGCGATCCATCTCACCGTGCGGCTGCGCCTGACCTGGCCGGTCCTTCGGCCACTGTGCCTCCGCTGCGTCGGCCCGGGCGGCCCTTCGGCCCCAGCGCTGACCCTGGGCGAGGCCGCAGGCAGGCTGGGCACCGAGCTTCGCTGGCTCGACCCGGCCCTGGTCTCCGGCCAGCGGGTGCTCGCCGCCCACAGCCCGCGGTTCGCGGCGGGCCCCTGACCGCCTCGTGACCGCGGGCGCGCCCCGCCTGCCGGGCCTCCTTGGGCCCGCCCGGTCTTGTGACCCCGGTGGCCGGACGACGTGCTCGTCACTAGGCAAGGTGCGGGGCAGCAGCCCGCGGCTGGCCTCGCGCCGCCAGCATGCCGAAGGCCACGGCCGTGCCCCCGTAGACGATGAGCTGGGTGCCCAGCGAGACCAGCCGGAACTGCCACAGCAAGCTGGCCGGTACCTCGACGGGTTCGCGCAGGTCGGGAAATGCCATCACTGCCGCCCCTGCCAGCGTCACCACGGCCAGTCCCACCAGCCCCTGGCGGCCGGGTCGCCAAAGCCCGGCTCGAGTGAGCCGCCGCGCCGCGCCCCAAGCGCCCGCCACCACCACCAGCCCTGCGGTCTGCAGACCCAGATACAGCGCCGAGCGTTGCTGCACGGTGGCCGGGTCCCCCACGCCCGGAGGATTGGGCGGGTACTTCACCCAGGGCAGCAGCACCAGGGCGGCCACCGCCACCGCGCCCAGCTTCAGGCTGCGCGACCAGGCGTCGCCGGCCGTCCGGCCTGCCGACCACGCTGCGGCGAGGCCGAACAGCGCACCTGTCGCGGCGCCGGTCAACCCCGACCCCACCACCAGGAAGGCCTTCTGCTGGGTCCGCGTGACCTGTACGCCAACCTGCTCTGCCTCGGCCGGCACTAGCGGCGTGCGGGCCTGCTCCAGGTCGATGGCGGCATCCAGCAGCGGTTCGCCGACCAGCAGGGCGAACACTCCCGCCGCCAGCCCGGCCAGCAGCCCGGCGGCCAGCCCACGGCGTACGCCGTCGAGCAGCATCGTCTTGCCGCCGCCTAGTGGCAGGGCACGCCCAGCAGGTGCCGGGCGTCGTGGAACAGCTCGTGCAACGCCCCACCCGAGTCACGCAGTGCGTCGGTCAACGGGGCGAGCAGCAACCCCTGGTCGAAGGCGACCGCGTACCAGGCCAGCACGGCGGCGATCGCCGCGCTCACGGCCCACGGCGACCAGGGCAGCGGGGAATGTCCAACACCGACGCGGCCCATGGCGACCTCCTGGGGGATCCTCGTCCCCGACGGTCTAGCATCGACGGCGGCGGGCCAGTCTCCTGACTCCCGGATCACCGCTTCTCCCGGCCTTCCCACCGTCTGGCAGTGGCCTGCTCAGGGAGTCGCTCCCCGGTCACAGTGGCGGGACCGTGCCGGATTCCCACCGGCTTCCTGGTCCTCACCGCCTGTGCCGCAGCACGAGGCCGCGGCGCGGACGGCGCCACCCTAGGGCGAGGATCCGGCCGCCGTCAAGCGCGCGGAGCAGGCGGCCAGGTGTGGTCTAGAAGCGGTCTAGAAGAAGTCCAGCAGCACCGGCAGCGGCCCGGCGAACGCGCCGGCCAGCCAGGCCAGGGCCTCGGGGGGGCCGGCGACCAGACCGGCCACCGCCAGCGCCTGTGGCGAGCGGAACCCGGTGTACAGCGGCCCGACGGCGCGCGCGTGCAGCCGCACGTCGGCGTGGCGGGCCGGCACCAGCCCACCGCGCCCGCCGGCGACCTCCAGCCTCCAAGGGCCACCCGCCGCGGCCACCAGCGGGTCGTCGACGCGCACCGTGACGCTGCCCGACAGCCCGGGTGGGAAGCCCCGCGCGGCGATCGCCGCAGGAAGGTCCAGCCCGCGGGCCATCCAGAACATGCCTCCGGCGACCTCGACGTCCTGCTCGTCGAGCAGCAGCGACCAGGTCTCGGGCAGCGGTCCCCGGAAGGTGGCGTCCCTGCCGAGGCTGCCGTGGCTGCCGACCAGGCCGACCACCGCCTGCAGGCCGCGGGCGCTGGTGGCCGCCCAGTCGGCGATCACCAGGGTGTACTGCCAGTCACCCGGCCGGCGGTCGTGGTCGAACAGCAGGTAGGCCTCGATCTCCCCGGCGCCGCCGGCGTCGTCGAGGACGTATCGGTAGGTGCTGGCGCGCAGGCGCTGCCAGCGCTGCTCGCCGCGGACCGCCGGTCCCTGCAGGGCCTGCGCGGCGCGCTGGTGGCAGGCGCGGATCGCCGCCCAGTCGGCGTCGGCGGCGGGACGCATCCGCGGGCCCGCCGCAGGGGCGACGCGGGCGTCGACCCGGTAGCGGGTGAAGGTACCGGCGTGCTCCCAGCCCAGCCTGCGATATAGCCGGGTGGTGGCGGGAAACAGCAGCGACAGCCCCAGGCCCTCGGCGACGCCGGCGTCGACCGCGGCGGCCAGCAGCGCGGTCGCCACCCCGCGGCCGCGGTGCTCGGGGGGCACGGCCACCGCCGCGACGTGCTGGGTGGGCACCCGCCGCCCCCCGAACCAGTGGTCGACCGCCGACAGCCGGGCGTGGGCCAGCACGGTGCCGTCGTCACCGACGGCACCCCACACCTCGCCGGCGTCGATGCGCTCCCGCCAGACCTCCACCGCGGCGTCGTCGAAGGTCGAGCCGAACGACACGGCGGCGCGGCGGGCGGCGACGGCCGCCTCGTCGGGCCGCAACCGGCGGACGCCACCGCTCACCGCGCTGCCCGCCCTGCTGCCGCGCAGGCGCACGGCGTGGCGCCGCAGCGGGGACAGCCGTCGGCGTACCGGCGGGCGGCGGCCGCCAGGTCGACGCCGGCCTGGTCGGCCAGCGACGCCAGCCAGGCCAGCACGTCGGCGAACTCGCGTTCCTGGGCGGTGCGGTCGCCGCGGAACAACGCCCGCGACAGCTCTCCGCACTCCTCGGTGAACCAGGCGAACGTGCGGGCCAGCCCCCGGGCGCGGTCGCGGCGCCCGTACAGGCTGCGCATCTGGCGCTGGAAGTCGGCCAGGTCCATGGCGGGTCCGCGAACGAGACGCCGCGCCCGCCACGGCTGGCGGACGGGCGCGGTGGATGGGTCGGGATGCCGGGATTTGAACCCGGGGCCTCCACGTCCCGAACGTGGCGCGCTAACCAAGCTGCGCTACATCCCGTGGGTGCCCCGTCAGGGTAGCGTGCCGTGGCCGGCGGCGCCCCGCGGGCACAGCCTGAGCGGTCAGGTGGGCCCCGGGACGACGTCCAGCAGGGTGGCCTCGGGGCGGCAGGCGAAGCGCACCGGCGCGTACACCGAGGTGCCCAGGCCGGCCGACACGTGCAGCCACAGCCGGTCGCCGTGGCGCGACAGTCCCCGGGCCTGGGACAGGGGCAGGTCGCAGTTGGACACCAGCGCGCCGACCCCGGGCAGGCGCAGCTGCCCGCCGTGGGTGTGACCGGCCAGCACCAGGTCGAAGCCGTGGCGGTCGAAGACGTCCAGCGCCCGGATATAGGGGGCGTGGACGACGCCGAGGCGCAGGGCGATGGTGCCAGCCGGCGCGCTCCAGTCCAGCCGCTCGGGCCGGTCCAGGTCGACGTGGGGGTCGCCCAGGCCGGCGACGTCCACCGGACCGGCGGGCGTGGTGAGCAGCGTCCGGCGGTTGTCGAGCACCTCCCAGCCGGCGGCGGCCAGGC
>DASZOD010000323.1:0-5741 GCA_035550935.1 Egibacteraceae bacterium
CCCCCAGCACCAGCAGCCGGGCCGGCACGTGCTTCGCCGAGGTCGCGTCGCGGTTGTCCCACACGCGGATGTCGCGCAGACCCTCGACGGGCGGGACCGCAGCCCGTGAACCGGTGGCGACGACGACGGCGGTGCGCGCCGTGAGCGCCCGCCGCCCACCGTCGGCCGACTCCACCTCGACCGTGCGCTCACCGGCGAGGCGGCCCCTGCCGCGCACGAGGTCGACGCCGATGCTCTGCAGCCACCCTGCCTGATCGTCGTCGTCCCAGCCTTTGACGAACTGGTCGCGCCGTGCCAGCGCGGCGTCGACGTCGAGCTCGCCGGTCACCGCGGCCGCCGCTCCCGGGACCCGCCGGGCGGCGGCCAGCACCTCCGGGGTGCGTAGCAGCACCTTGCTGGGGATGCACGCCCAGTAGGAGCACTCGCCGCCGACCAGCCCGCTCTCCACGATCGCCACCGACAGGCCGTTGTCGCGCGCATACCAGGCGACGTTCTCCCCGGTCGACCCGGCACCGATGACGATGACGTCGTACTCGCTTGTCATGACTGCTTCCTACCTCGGCGCCGTGAGCCACCCGGCGGGACTGTCGTTCGACGGACAGTCTTCGCGTTGGTCGGCTCGTTCTTCCGCCGGCGCGCGGACCGCCCGCGAGCCTGGGTGACGGTTGGCCAGACCGGAGTGCGCGACGACGGGATTTGGTCCGGGTCAGCGGCCCGCGGCCCGCGCCGGGCCCGGCGGGGCACCTTGGCCGCAGGGCACGGGGACGGACGGCTCGCCGGCAACCTGCGCCAGGCTCTCGAGGTCGTGCAGCCTGATCTCCCGGTAGCCGGTCGTCAGGAGGCCGCCAGCGCGCAGCGCGGCCAGGACCCGGCTGACCGACTGTCTACGGACACCGAGCAGCTGCGCGATGACGCCCTGCGGCAGGCGCACCACCGGGTCCCCAGCGCCTGCTGGCTCGCGCTCGTCGAGCAGCACGGTGGCGACCTGTCCGCGCAGATCCTTGGTCAACACGGTCAGGATGCGCCGCTGGGTGTCCTCCATGCGCTTGGCGATCGACGTGATCCAGCCCAGCGCCAGGCTCGGCGATGCCCGCAGCAACTCGAGCAGCTGGCTGCGCGCCAACTCGAACACCATGCAGTCCCTGCTGGCGACGGCGTCGAAGGGCATCGGCTTGCCGCAGAACATCGGGATGTCCCCGATGACCCCGACGGGGCGCACCAGGGCGACGGTGCGCCGGCCCACCAGCCGTCTGTGATTGAGCTCCACCTCGCCGTCACGAACGATGTAGACCCTGCCCGACTCGTCGCCGGCACTCATCCGCAACGTGCCGGCGGACAGGGCCTGCAGGCGGCAGACCTGCTCGATGCGCTGGACGTCGACCGGGGACAGGGGGCTGAGGTCCGTGCGGGCCATGGCCCGGGCGATCCACAGCGCGTGTCGGGCCACGATGCCTGGCTGCATCCACATCTCCGGGTCGGCTGCGCCGGCACAACGTCCGCTGCCCACAGGCCGGGCGCAGGGGCTACCAGGTCTGAGCGCACGCGACGACTGTCCGTCGACGGACAGTCTAGAGGGGCTGGCGTTTCCGAGCGCTTCTCTGCTCCAAGGCTCCAGGGCGAGGGGCCCTCGCGCCAGCGCGGGGCCATGACCGGAGCGACGAGGAGCGACGATGATCGAGCGAGTGACGTCAGCGATCGGCAAGGGGTTGTTCGCGGGTCTGGTCGGGACCGCGGCCATGACCCTGTCGAGCGCGATGGAGGCAAAGCTGCGCGATCGGCGAGCCAGCGAGACGCCGGCTGAGGCCATCTGTCGACTGCTCGGGGTCGAAGCGCTCGGTGAACGGGAGAAGTCTCGCCTGACCAACCTGGTCCACTGGGGCTACGGGACCGGTCTGGGGATGCTCCGCGGACTGCTGGCGGTGGCCCGCCTCGAGGGCCTCCCCGCCGCGGGGGTCTTCTTCGCAGCGGTGTGGGGCGGGGAGCTGGTGGCTCTGCCGGCGCTCGACCTGTCCCCGCCCGTCACCAAGTGGGGACGCCAGGAAGTCGCCACCGACCTGCTGCACCACGCCGTGTACGTCACGGCCACCAGCCTGGCCTACCAGTCCCTCGACCGCGAGTGAGCGTACACGTCAGCGCCGCGAAGGAGCCCTGGCCTCGCCGCCGGCCGCAGCCCTGCGCCCGTCCGCGGCAGACTCCCTCCGGAGCCGTAGGGCGAGGCGGTAAGCCTCAGCAGCCGGCCCACGAGCCCGGAGATCGCGGCGACGACCTCGCCATCGGCCCGTTGGACCAGCGGCACGCGGTGACGGTCGGCGTCGACGACGGCCTCACTCCAAGGGAGCTGGGCGACGACGTCGAGGCGGTGGCGGGCGCAGAACTCTTCGACGGCGTCGGCGTCCGACGCCGAGCGCAGCTTGTTGGCCACCACCGCCACCTGAGAGATCGGCAGCTCGCCGGCCAGCTGAGCCAGGCGCCGGGTCGTCTCCAGCGAGCGGTAGTACGGTTCGGCGACGAGCAGGAGCACGTCGACGTGGCGAGCGGTACCCCGGCTGAGGTGCTCGGGCGAGGCTTCCATGTCGACAACGGTGACGGTCTCGGGCCGGCTGCCCAGGTCGCTCAACACCGCGCTGACCGTCGCGTGCGCCGAGCACAGACAGCCCTCGTCGGCGTGGGCCGGCATCCCCATGAGCGCCAAGCGGACCCCGTCGGGTCCCGCCACGGCGTAGCGGTCGAGGACGGCATCGATCGGCTCGGTCAGCGAGGGGCCGCCCAGCCGCCGGGACACCAGCGTGCCCGGCAGGTACGGGACCTGGGCCGCTCGTTCCGGCGCAATCCCGAGTGCCGTCGCCAGGTTGGGGTTGGAGTCGGCGTCGATGGCGACCACCGGAAAGCCCAGGCCCCCTGCCAGCCGTGCGATGGTGGCGGCGATCGTCGTCTTGCCGGCTCCGCCCTTGCCGGCCAGGGCGACTCTCACGGCGTCCTCAGGGAGGCGGTCTCGGTCAGGGAGATCGAGGTCACGGACTCGTAGCGCTCCAGGTAACTGCCGAGCAGGCGGTGCACCTCCCGCAGGCTGCCGGCCCAGGCGTGCAGCCACTCCAGCCCTTCGTCGGTCAGCGCGTAGGTCCGCCGAGCCGGTCCGGCCTGGGAGTGCTCCCACCAGGAGCGGACGAGCCCCTCCTGCTCCATCGCCCGCAGCGAGCGGTACAGGCCGCCGGGGTCGGCCCGCTCCAACCCCAGCCGCCCGATCTGCTCGAGCAGCTCGTAGCCGTGCGAGGGTCCCTCGGCCAGCAGCAGCAGCAGGCAGGGGCGCAGGTAGTTGCGCGGCAGCCCGCCGGGGGCGTCGTCTTGGCGCGGTCTCGTCACGGGTGCGAGTGCTTGTGGGCGGCCCGCTCGGCGGCGCAGGCCTCGGCCTCCTCGACCGACGCGTGACACCAGCAGTCGGCACTGCACTCGCCGTGGCTCGGGCGGGTGAGGTCGGCGAACGATGCGGCGAACTCCTCGCGGCCTTCCTCCAGTCCCCGGGCCGACAGGCGGTAGCGGTCGCCGGCGCGCTCCAGGTAGCCCTCCTCGACCAGCCGGTCCAGGTAGGTGACGCCGATGGCCGCGTCGACGCCGAGGAAGCGCTGCAGCAGCGTGGCGTCAGCCTCCTCGCCCAGGCCCTCCCCGTGCAGCCAGTACATGACCTGCAGGATCTCGCTGCGCCAGTACAGGGCGCGCAAGCTCTCGGACTTGGGAACGTGCAACTGGTCCATGCTGTGGCTCCTGCGTCGGGTCGCGTGCGCTCCCGAGCCTCGTGAGCACTCCGGTACGACAGTGTCACGACAGCGTCGGAGCCAAGTATAGGGAACGTCCCCGGGCCCGGCCACGTTACTGCCCGCCACCGGACGAGTAGGGTTTGTCCGACCCACGATGTGGACTGGGGGGTCGAGTGTCCGGAATCGAGATGCTGACGCGCGCCGAGTTCATCGCGGCTGCCGCCGTGATCGTCGGGGGCGCGGTGCTGGCGCTTGCGCTGCTGCGCCCCTGGAGAGGGTCGCGTGACCCCGGTGTCGCGTCGGCGGAGCTTCCCCCCACCCATCCCCGGGTCACCTTCGCCGACGTGGCCGGTCTGGACGAGGCCATCGCCGAGCTCAAAGAGGTCGCCGACTACCTGTCGGACCCGGAGCGCTTCCGGGCTCTGGGGGCGGAGCTACCGCGGGGGATCCTGCTGTACGGGATGCCCGGCTGCGGCAAGACGCTGCTGGCCAGGGCGCTGGCCGGGGAGACCGGTGTCCCCTTCCACTTCGTGTCGGCGGCCAGCTTCGTCGAGCAGTTCGTCGGTCTGGGCGCGGCCCGCGTCCGGCGTCTGTTCGAGGACGCAAAGCGTTCGGCGCCCTCCATCGTGTTCATCGACGAGCTCGACGCGATCGGCCGGCGCCGCGACGGCGCCACGGCCGGCGAGCGGGAGTTCGACCACACGCTCAACCAGCTGCTGGTCGAGCTGGACGGCTTCCTGGGCTCCACCGGGGTGCTCATCCTCGGCGCCACGAACCGCCCCGAGCTCATCGACCCCGCGCTGCTGCGCCCGGGTCGGTTCGACCGCCGGATCCAGGTCGACCGCCCCGACCGCGCCGGGCGCGAGCAGATCCTGCGTCTGCACGCGGCGAGGCGGCCCTTCGCGTCGGACGTCGACTGGCGGCAAGTGGCGGCCGAGACCGCGGGCCTGACCCCAGCCGAGCTCGCCAACGTCGTCAACGAGGCGTCGCTGCTGGCGGCCCGCCGCCGGCGCCGCGCGATCTCGGTCGACGACGTCGAGGAGGCCCGCTCGCGGCTGCTGTCGGGAACCCGCAGCTCGAGGCTGATCGCCGACGACGAGAAACGCCTGATGGCGGTGCACGAAGCCGGGCATGGGCTGCTGTCGGTGCTGCTGCGGGGGGTCAGACCGCCGGCGCGCATCTCGATCGTCAGCCGCGCGGGCACGTTCACGCGGGCCCTGTGGTCCGCCGACGACGACCGCGAGATCATGAGCAAGCGCGAGCTGCTGGCGCAGCTCATCGTGCTGCTGGGGGGCCGGGCCGCCGAGATGAACGTCTTCGGCCAGCCCAGCACGCGCGCAGAAGACGACCTCGAGCAGGCCGCGTCACTGGCGCGGCGCATGGTCGAGCGCTGGGCCATGACCGGGCGCTTCGAGCTGGCCGGGGGGCCCCGCGACGTCCCCACGTACCGTTTCGAGGGCAGCGCGGGCAGCCACGAGGTGCGCGAGTTGCTGGTGTGGGCCGAGCGGGCGGCCCGCACGATCCTCGGGGAGCGCGCCGACCGACTCGAAGCCATCGCGCAGCTGCTGTCCGAGCGGGAGACGCTGGCCACCTTGGAGATCGACCGCCTGGCCGGGCAGGTACAGCCGCGCGCCGGCAGGGCGCAGGTCCCGGCGCGCTTGGGGGTGGCCTCCGAGCGCGTCAGGGGCGCCTCGGTGCCCGCTCCGATCCCGCGCCCCGCGGCCAAGCGCGCCCACGGCGGCTGACGCCGGGGGACTAGTAATCTCCGGGCCAACCGGCCAAGAACGACGATTCCCTTCCGACTTTCGCCAGTTTGGGGACTATCCCTCTGTGCGCCCGTCACTTAGGATGACTAGTGCAGGGCCTGGAGGTTACGGCGCCGTGTCGTCGGGGTCGGCCGTAGGGCCCGGATCGATCGAGGCAGCTTGGACGTGCACGAAGGCGCGTTCGCGGTAGCGGCCACCACCGGCTGTCGGTTGGTGGTGGCGG
>DASZOD010000324.1:0-2252 GCA_035550935.1 Egibacteraceae bacterium
CAGGACAGGAGTGGCCATGGCGACCAGGCAGTTCCTGCTTCCCGACCTCGGCGAGGAGCTGGCCGAGGGCGAGATCGTGCGCTGGCTCGTGGCGGTCGGCGACACCGTCGACGAGGACCAGCCCGTCGCGGAGATCGAGACCGCCAAGGCGGTCGTGGAGGTGCCCTCGCCGCCGGCTCAACGCCCGGCTGGACACCGAGCGCGACGAGGTCCTGCTGCAGCGCGTCGTCCACCTGGGTTCGCGGCCGCCGCCGATCGCGGCCTGCTGGTGCCGCTCATCAACAACTACGGCTCCCTGGGGGTGGATGGCTGCGCTTCCTGGCCGACTGCCTGGAGAGCCCCGCCCCGCTCGTGGTCCTGTAGCCGGGACGTTGCGGCCAAATGTGGCCGCCAACGCAGCGAATCCACGACCACCGCCGACGCGGAGCGGTGAAATCCACAACTGGCGGGAACCGATTCGGGCCAGGTCCGTAGCGGGCCGCCAAGCTGGGCACGTGGACCACTGGGAGGCCCTGGCGCGGCTGGCTCGTCGCCAGCACGGCGTGGTGGCGGTCCGCCAGGCCGTGAACCTCGGGTTCTCGGATCGCACGCTGCGGCGGCAGGCTGGCGGGCGGGGCTGCGAACGGCTCCACCCCGGCGTCTACGCGCTGCCCGGATCCGCGCCGACGCACGAGCGGCGGGTCATGGCAGCACTGCTGGCGGCGGGCGAACGGTCGTTGGTCGCACGTCGCACCGCTCTGTGGCTGATGGGCGTCGCCGACCGAGCCCCGACGGCCGTCGAGCTCGTCGTCCCATGGGACCGCAGGCGCCCCAAGCTCGCCGGGGTCACCGCGTTCGGCAGCACCACGCTGTTGAGGTCTGACGTCATCCTGCTACGAGGCCTGCGCGTGACCTCGGCGGCCCGCACGGTCTGCGATCTGGCCGCGGTTGCCGGCATCGGCGACCTGCGGGCGGCGATCGTCGACGCTCGCCAGCGGCGCCTGGTGACCGTCCAGCAGGTCGCGGCCCGGCTCGAGCGCCTGGGTCCGGTGACCGGCGCGGGCAAGCTGCGGCGACTGCTGTGGGAGCTTGAGGAGGAGCGCTGCGACTCGGTGCTCGAGCAGCGGGTGCGTGAGCTCCTGCGGCGCCACCGCGTCACCCCACCCCCCTATCCGCATCCGTATCCGGTGCTCGCGAGGGGCCGAATGGTGGAGATCGACATCGCCTGGCCACAGCTGCTCGTGGGCGTGGAGGTCGCCGGCTTCGGCAGCCACTCCGCCCGCCCCCAGCTATCCAGGGACCACCGCCGAGGCAACCGGCTCACCCTTTCGCGCTGGCGCATCCTGCGGGTCGGCTGGGACCGCTACGACCGTGATCCGCAGGGCATCGTCGAGGAGACACGGGAACTGCTGGCGCAGGCCGCGCAGGACCGGGGAGGCACGACATCCGACGTCGGCGGCCAGATGTGGCCGGCCCATTAGGAGCGGGTGGGATCCTGCACCCGGCACAGGGCCGCCTGGACGCAGGCGCGCACGATGGCCTCTGCCCGGCCACGTTCGGTGGGGGTGAAGCGGTAGTCGCGCGACAGCACGACCACCCGCTCGTCGACCGCGAGGACGATGCGTCGGTCGGTCTCGCGTGGGGCCGCGGCGGCGGGCACGAGGTCGGCCTGCCCGGCACGCAGCAGGCCCCCGGCGAGCGCGGCGACGGCGTGGTCGAGCGTCATCGCGCCGTTCAGCAGCGACTCCAGCCCCACCGCCAGGCGGGTGGCCGCGTCGCCGGGGTGGCCCCGCGACGGGCCGGCGTGTACGAGGCTGAAGTCGTCCAGCGCCTCGATGCGCCCCAGCAGTGCCGACACCGCCTCGGGTTCGGCGACCACCACGAGGTCGTCGAGCGCGCGGCCCTCGGCCTGCTCGACGACGTCGACCGCCTGGATGTCGCCTCCGGCGTCGGCGACCGCACCGGCGAGGCTGGCCAGCGCACCCGGCCGGTCGGGCAGGTCGCAGCGCAGCATGATCTCCACGGTGCCTCCTCAAGCAGGCAGCCTACGCGCTCGGTGTTTCGACGCGGTGACGCGATACTGCGGCCGTGAGCATCCCATGGCCGTCCGGCCCGGTGGTCGCCGTGGTCGGCGCCGGCGACGCCGACGCCCGGCTGCTGGGGCTGGCCGAACGGGTGGGCGAGGAACTGGCGCGCCGGAGGGCGACGCTGGTGTGCGGCGGTCTGGGCGGGGTCATGGCGGCGGCGTGCCGCGGCGCCAAGCGTGCCGCGGG
>DASZOD010000325.1:0-22688 GCA_035550935.1 Egibacteraceae bacterium
AGGCGTAGGAGGTGACCCGCCCCAGCCGGTCGGTGACCGTCTGGCGCAAGGCGCTGTCGGCGCCCTGGCGGGCGTAGCCGTAGGCGAAGCGGGTCAGCACCTGCCCGGCGGCGTCGGTGGCCTGCACCAGCGTCACCCGCCGCGCGAGGTCATAGTCGATCCGCTGGGTCACCCCGTTGGGAAAGCGAGTCTCGGTGCGGTTGCCGGCGGGGTCGTAGGCGAACGTGGTCGTGGCGCCGTCAGGCTCGACCAGGCGCTCCAGCAGATCGATCCGGTTGTGCTCGTAGCCCACCTGCCCGCCGGCGTCGGCCAGCCAGATGAGGTTGTCCGCCCCGTCGTAGGCGGCGGTGACCGTCTGGCCGTCGGGCAGCCGCTGGCTCACCAGCCGGCCCAGCGGGTCGTAGGCGTACCCGGTCGCGCCGGTCGCGTCGGTCATGCCCACCCGGTTGCCGTTGGCGTCATAGGCGAACGCTACCGCGACGCCGTCGGCGGCGGTCACCGCGACCAGCCGGTCCAGCGGGTCGTAGCGGTAGCGGGTGGTCTGGCCCTTGCCGTCGGTGCGTGCCGCCACCCGGCCCAGCCGATCGTAGGCCAACGCCTCGTCGCCCAGCGGGTCGGGGTGGTCGACCGCCACCGGGTTGCCGGCGTCGTCGTAGCGGTAGGTGGTCACCGTCCCGGCCGGGTCGGTCACCGACGCCAGCGTGCCGTCGGTGTTGCGCGCCAGCCGGTAGGCGGCGCCCGACGGGTCGGTCATCGACGTCAGGTTGCCCGCCGCGTCGTAGCCGTACGACCACATGTTGTCCTGCGCGTCGGCCAGGCGGGTCGGCTGGAACGGGTTGGCCTCGTCGTCGTAGAACAGACTGGTCGACGCTCCCGTGGGCAGCCGCACGCCGGTCAGGTTGCCGCTGTCGTCGTAGGTGCGGGTGGTCGTCGCCCCCGCGGCGTTGGTGTCGTCGGCGACGTCGCCGTTGGGCGAGTACGCGTACGAGCGCGTCTGGCCCAACGCGTCCACCACCGCCACCGCCTGTCCGTTGGCGTCCAGATGGTAGGCCGTGACGTGTCCGTTGGGGTCGGTGACCACGGTGCGGCCCGGCTCGTAGCGGAAGGTGGTCACGTGCGCCGCCCCCGTCGCCGGGTCCAGCACCCGGCGCACCGCGGCGACCCGCTGGCGGTGGTCGACGACGAACTCGGTCAGGTGTCCCTCGGCGTCGACGATGCCCCCCAGCCCCAGCCGCGGGTGGTTCAGGTAGCGGGTCGCCGCCCCGGCCGGGTCGGTGTAGCCGGCCAGCGCCGCGCCGTCGTAGTCGTAGCGCCAGGTGCGCCCCGCCGCGTCGGTCATGGCCTGGACCGGTCCGTCGCCGGCACGGTCGAACGTCACCACCCGGCCCTGGGTGTCGGTCATCGACGTCATCTGCCCGCTCTCGTAGCCGAAGACGACCGTGTTGTCGTTGCGGTCGGCTCGCGCCTGCAGCCGCCCGGCGGCGTCAAAGCGGTAGCGCTCCTGCAAGCCGCGGCGAAACGCCAGCGTCCAGGTGCCGTCGGCGGCCCGGGTCAGGTCCGCATCCAGACCCGGCGGGCTGACGTAGCCGCCGGCGCCGTCGGCGACGAACACCGCCTCCCAGTCGCGGCGCACCACCACCGACCCGTCGTCGCGCGGCGTCAGCCGGGTGCCGGTCTGGGGCCACATCACCCAACGCTGGCCGGCGTCCAGCGCGGCGGAGGCACGGCTGTTGTAGAAGCGCTCCACGGTCGCGTCCAGCCCGGTGCCGGCGATGCGCAGGTCGGCCTCGCGCACCACCAGGTTGCCGCTGGCCAGGTTGACCGCCGCGGTCCGCCGATCCGACAGCTCGAAGCGCTCAAAGGGCCAATGGTCGTCGCGCAGCCCCAGCAGCGGCGCGCCCAGCTCCGCGGGCGCGTCGCCGGCGACCTCGGCGGCCAGCTCGCTGGCGATGTCCTCGCTGATCGCCCCCGGCCCGCCCACCAGCACGATCCGCGCGACGTCGGCGCGCCACACCCGCACCCACTCGCGCACCGCCGGGGACTGGTCCAGCGACCCGCCGGCCACCAGCAGCAGCGTACCGCCGGCGGCGGCCGCGGCGGGGCCGGCGGCCAGGGCGTCAGGCCAGTTGGCGCCGGTGGCCAGCCACAACCGCCCCGGCTCGGCCCCTGCGGCCACCGTCCGGTCGGCCACGAGCTCCGAGGTCTGGAGGCGGCTGGCGCCCGCCACCCGCTCGACGGTGGCCCCCAGCCCCCGGGCCGCAGCCGCCACGTCCTCCGACACCGCTGCGGCCCCGCCCACGACCGTCACGTGGGCGATGCCCAGTTCGGCGATCGCCTGCGCCGTCTCGGCAGGCAGCCGGTCCGCCGACGCCAGCAGGATCGGCCTGACCTGGCGGGCCGCCAGCGCCGACACCGCCACCGCGTCGGGCCAGCCCCGAGCCGGGTCGGCGTTGCCGCCCTCGCTCAGGTACGCCTGGGTCGCCCCGCCCAGCTGCGCGGCCACCAGCCTGGCGGTGTCGAAGCGGCTGGCGCCGGCGATGCGGTCGACGCGTCCCACGCCCAGCGCCCGCAGGTCGGCGGCGACCCGCTCGGACAACGCGGCCGGCCCGCCCAGCAGCACCGCCCGACCCGCGTCCAGCCGCCGCACCTCGTCGGCCACCGCGGCGCTCAGCTGCCCCGACTCGGTCAGCAGCACCGGCGCGCCCAGGCGCGCCGCCAAGGGTCCCCCGGCCAGCGCGTCAGGGTAGTCGTCGTGGCGGGCCACCACCACGGCGGCGGCCCCTCGGGGGAAGCTGGCCTGCGACAGCGCCACCGCGGTGGCGAGCCGACTGGAGCCGGCGACGCGCTCGACGACCTGCCCGTCTGGCTGCGCACCGGCTCCCAGCGGCGGCAGTGACCCCGCCAGCACCGACAGGGCCACCAGCAGCGCCACACGACGAACCACCATGAACGCCATCCGATCTCAGCCGAAGCGAACAAGCGGGTCGGATGTAGCGCGACGGCGTCGATGCCGTCAAGGCCTCGGCCCGCTGGCCTGTGGACAACGGGCTGCGGGCAGGCCCGATGCGACGGTCAGGGCACCGGCCGTGGGGTCGGGCTGCGGCGTGTTGTCCACCCCAACGTTCGTCCACTGAGGCTTTGGCGACAGATGTGTCGTCAATGCTTCAGTGCACCGCGGACGCGCCGGCCGGCCACCAGGCGGCGGCGCGCGCCTAGCCGGCGACGACCTCGGCGGTCTCCACCCGCGGGGGGTCAGGCTCGACAGGGACCTTCGTCGCGCAGTTGACGCAGACGGCGGTCGGCTGCTTGGCGTTGCGCCGCGGCGGCTTCAACGGGGCGCCGCAGTTGGGGCAGGGCTGGGCCAGCGGCTGGCTCCACAGTGCGAAGTTGCAGTCGGGGTAGCGGTTGCAGCCGTAGAAGATCTTGCCGTAGCGGCTGGTGCGCTCGACGAGGTCGCCCTGACCGCACTTGGGGCAGACGAAGCTGGTGCGCTTCTCGACGTTGACGATGCCCTTACAGGCCGGGTAGTCCTGGCAGCCGTAGAACGGCCCGAAGCGGCCCTCGCGGCGGATCATGGCCTTGCCGCACTGCGGGCAGCGCACGTCGGGGTCGGGATGCAGCGCCTCGACGGTGGTGACGTTGCCGTAGACGTCCAGCGGCAGCGTCCCCTGGCAGTCGGGCCAGCGGTGGCAGGAGGCGAACCACTGGCGGGACTTGCCGGAGAACACCTTCACCATGGCCTGGCCGCACTCGGGGCAGGAGGCGTCTTCGATGGGGATGCGCGGGCGCTCCGGCTTGCGCTCGGCGATCCAGTCGTCGACCTCCTGCAGGAACTCCCGGACCATCGGGCCCCAGGCCTGGCCGCCCTCGGCGATGTCGTCGAGCTCCTCCTCCATGCGGGCGGTGAAGCTGATGTCGACCACCTCCGCAAAGTGCTGCTTGAGGTAGGCGGTGACGACCTCGCCCAGCGGCGTGGGCAGGAACCGGCGCGTCTCCAGGCGGACGTACTCGCGGTCCAGCAGCACGCCGATGATCTGGGCGTACGTGCTGGGGCGCCCGATGCCCTGGGCCTCCAGCGCCTTGACGAGCGAGGCCTCGCTGTAGCGGGGAGGCGGCTCGGTGAAGTGCTGCTCCCCGCGCAGCTCGGCCAGCGCCGCGCCCTGGCCGTCGGCCAGGTCCGGCAGCCGGGCGCTGGCGGCCTGGCCGTTGTCTTCCCCGTCGTCGTCGCGTCCCTCGACGTAGACGCGCATGAACCCGTCGAACTTCAGGACCTGGCCGGTGGCGCGGAAGCGCAGCTCGGTGCCCGAGGCGTCGAGGCCGACCAGGTCGGCGCGCAACGAGTCGAACACCGCCGGAGCCATCTGCGTTGCCACCGAGCGCTTCCAGATCAGGTCGTACAGCGCCAGCTGGTCACGCTCCAGGCGGCCGGCCAGCCGGTCGGGGCGGCGAGCGGCGCTGGTCGGGCGGATGGCCTCGTGGGCCTCCTGGGCGCCCTTGGTCTTGCCTTTGTAGCGGCGCGGTTCCTCCAGCGCGTAGCGGGCGCCGAAGTCCCGGCGCACGAGCTCGGACAGCTCCCGCAGGGCGGTGCCGGACAGGTTGACGCTGTCGGTGCGCATGTAGGAGATCAGCCCCACCGGGCCGTCCTCACCGACGTCGATGCCCTCGTACAGCTGCTGGGCGACGCGCATCGTCTTGGCCGACGAGAAGTTCAGCTTGCGCGCGGCCTCCTGCTGCAGCGTCGAGGTGGTGAACGGCGGCGCGGGGCTTCGCCGGGTCTCGCGGCGGGTGACGTCGGCGACGGTCCAGGTGGCGACCTCGCGGGCGCGCGCCTCCAGCTGCCGGGCGGAGTCGACGTCGCCGATCAGCAGGTAGCGGCCCCCGGCCTTGTCCTCGCGCGCCTCCAGCTGCCTGGGGGTGGTGACCCGCTTGCCGCCGACGGCGTGCAGGTCGGCGGCGAGGTCCTCGTCGCCGCGGGTGAAGCGGCCGTGCAGCGACCAGTACTCGACCGGGACGAAGCGGCGGATCTCCTCCTCCCGGTCGCACACCATGCGCAGCGCGACGGACTGCACCCGGCCCGCGGAGATGCCGCTGGCCACGTTGCGCCACAGCGTCGGCGACAGCCGGTAGCCGACGATGCGGTCCACGGCCCGCCGGGCCTGCTGCGCGTCGACCAGGTGCTCGTCGATGCGTCGGGGCTGCTGGAAGGCCGCCAGCACCGCGTCGCGGGTGATCTCTGAGAACACCACCCGGTTGTCGTCGTGGGTGTCGATGCCGGCGACCTCGGCCAGGTGCCAGGCGATCGCCTCGCCCTCACGGTCCAGGTCGGTGGCCAGGAACACCCGCTGAGCGCCCTTGGCCTCCTTGCGGATGGCGCTGACGTGCCGCGACGAGGACTTCGGCACCTCGTAGCGCAGCCGGACGTCACCGTCGGTGACGTCCACGGCGAAGTCGCTGCGCGGCAGGTCGCGCACGTGGCCGTAGGACGCCACGACCTTGAAGTCGCGACCCAGGTACTTCTCGATGGTCTTCGCCTTCGTCGGCGACTCGACGATCACGAGGTTCTTTGCCATGGGGTGGTCGCGGATCCCTTCGCGCGGTCCGGGCCTGGTGGGCATCTGGTGGGGCAACGGCGCAGTGTCCCCACAGTAACGGCGCGGGCGCCACCCCGTGCCAGCGGTCAGCCCGGCGGTCAGCCGGGCGGGGCGGCCACCGGCAGCCCGACCGACTGGAACAGCCGGGCGTGCAGCAACAAGGCGAAGCGGTCGGTCATTCCCGCAACGTAGTCGACGACCCGGGTGAGCAGGTCGGCCTCGCTGTCGCGGTAGGACGCCGGCAGCTGCCCGGGGTGGGCCAGGTAGTGGTCGACGAGCCTGCGGATGACCCCGATCGCCGCCACCTTCTGCGCCGCCTGGTGGTCGGCCTCGTACAGCCGCTCGAACAGGAACGCGCGCAGCTGCTGGGCGACCTGCAGCGTATCAGGGCCCATCGAGACCGTGCCCACGACGATGCTGTGGTCGACCACGGCGCGAGTCATCCGCGACACCCACTGCGAGCCCGGAGTGCCCAGATGGGCGCGCACCGTGCGCGGCAGGTCCTCGGTCGCCAGCAGGCCGGCGCGGACCGCGTCGAGCACGTCGTGGCTGAGGTAGGCGATGCGGTCGGCGAAGCGCACGCAGTCGCCCTCGGGCGTGGCCGGCGGCGGGCGCACCCGCCAGGAGTGCGCGCGGATGCCGTCGCGCACCTCCCAGGTCAGGTTGCGATCCTCCAGCACCTCGTAGATGCGCACGCTCTGCGCGGCGTGGTGCCAGCCGCCCGCAAAGTACGGCGCGAGGGCCTCCTCGCCGGCGTGGCCGAACGGCGAGTGGCCGACGTCGTGACCGAGCGCGATGGCCTCGGTCAGCGCCTCGTTGAGCCCCAGGGCGGCGGCCAGTGCCCGGGCGATCTGAGCGACCTGCAGCGTGTGGGTCAGCCGGGTGACGTAGTGGTCGCCCTCCGGGTTGAGAAACACCTGGGTCTTGTGCTTGAGGCGGCGGAAGGCCTTCGAGTGCACGATCCGGTCGCGGTCGCGCTCGAAGGCGGTGCGGAAGTCGTCGGGCGGCTCGGGCCGGGCCCGGCCACGCGAGTGCCGGGAGCGGGTCGCGGACGGGGCCAGCGCGTCCTCGGCCGCCTCCCGCTCGCTGCGAGCGCGGCGCAGGAAGGCCGCAGCCATCGCGCCACCGGCGGCCATCCGGCGCCGCGGCGTGACCTCGCCTGACCGATCGTGCCTCGCCCACGGTGGCCCAAGGCTAGCAACGCGCTGCGACAGCAGCCCACAGCCCGGCCCTATACTGCCGCCATTCTCCCCGGCAGGGCGTCGCATCGGTGCCCGACGGGTGGCGGCGGGGCGGACGCCGCAGGACCCGCACACAGGACGCATGGAGCGCGCATGAACGACGCGACCTCGCTGGTCAGCCTGGCGACGGCCGTCGCCGGGCTGGCGCTGGCCGGCTACTTCTTCGGCGCGGTGCGCAGGGCCGATCCCGGCAACGAGCGCATGGTCGAGCTCATGCTCGCGATCCAGTCCGGCGCTCGGGCCTTCATCCGCCGCGAGTACACCTGGATCGCGGGCTTCGTGGTGCTCATGGCGGTGCTCATCTACGCCTTCCTGGACTACGGCCGGCCGTGGGGGGCGCTGGCCTACCTTGGAGGGGCCGTCATGTCGGGGCTGGCCGGGGTCATCGGCATGACCATCGCCACCGAGGCCAACGCCCGCACCACCCAGGCCGCGCGCTCCGGCTCGCAGACGGCGCTGCCGCTGGCGTTCCGCGGCGGGGCGGTCATGGGCTTCTCGGTCGCCGGGCTGGCCCTGCTGGGCCTGTCGGCCGCGTACGTGTTGTTCGTCCAGGTGCTGGAGGCATTCCGTCCGTACCAGGTGGTGACCGCCTTCGGCCTCGGCGCCAGCTCGATCGCGCTGTTCTCCCGGGTCGGGGGCGGCATCTACACGAAGGCCGCCGACGTGGGCGCCGACCTGTTCGAGTCCTACGCCGGCTCGATCATCGCGCCGATCGCCCTGGCCGCCTTCGCCTTCGTCGGCCAACCCGACTTCCAGGTCCGCGCCATCCTGTTCCCGCTGGCCATCGGCGCTGTGGGCATGGTCGCGTCGATCGTGGGGGCCTTCTTCGTCAAGTCGAAACCGCAGGCCTCCGGCAAGGCGCTGGCCCGGTCGCTGCACCGAGGCACCAACGTCGCCGCGGGGCTCACGATCGTGGCCGTATTCGCCGCCGGCTACCTGTTCTTCGACGGTCTGGACGAGGTGGCCCGCTGGTGGGGCCTGCCGCTGGCCGCGGTGGTCGGCCTTCTGGTGGGCAGCGCCATCGGCTCCGTCAGCGAGTACTACACCTCCGCCCGCTTCCCTCCGGTGCGGCGCATCGCCGCCGCCAGCAGGACCGGCACCGCCACCAACGTCCTGGAAGGCATCTCGGCGGGGATGCTGTCGGTGGCCTCGGCGGTCGTGCTGGTCGTCGTCGCCGTGGCGGCCGCGTTCGCCGCCGGCGAGCACGCCCTGCCGGGCGTGGCGAACACCGGCGTCTACGGCATCGCGCTGGCGGCGATCGGCATGCTGGCCACCACCGGCGTGGTCGTCGCCGTCGACGCCTACGGGCCGATCGCCGACAACGCCGGCGGCATCGCGGAGATGGCCGGTCTGCCCTCGGAGGTGCGCGTGGTCACCGACGAGCTCGACGCGTTGGGCAACACCACCGCCGCGGTGGCCAAGGGCTTCGCGATCGGATCGGCGGCGATCACCGCCCTGGCGCTGTTCAAGGCGTTCGAGCAGGCGGTGGGTGGCGCGGGCGGCCAGATCTCTCTGGACGTTGGCCGGGTCGACGTCTTCGTCGGGCTGTTCCTCGGCGCGATGCTGCCGTTCCTGTTCGCGGCGCTGACGATCCAGGCGGTCGGCCGGGCGGCCAACAAGATGATCGCCGAGGTCCGCCGCCAGTTCGCCGAGATCCCGGGTCTGCGCGCGGGCGACCCCGGCGCCAGGCCGCAGTACGCCCGCTGCGTGGACATCTCGACCACCGCCGCACTGCGCGAGATGGTCCTGCCCGGCACGCTGGCGGTAGCCGCCCCCCTGGCCATCGGCCTGCTCAGCGTCAACGCCCTGGGCGGGTTCCTGGCGGGCGCGCTGGTGACCGGCTTCGCCCTGGCCATCTACATGGCCAACGCCGGAGGCGCCTGGGACAACGCCAAGAAGTACATCGAGGCCGGCCACCTCGGCGGCAAGGGCGGTGAACCGCACAAGGCCGCCGTCGTCGGCGACACCGTCGGCGACCCGTTCAAGGACACGGCGGGGCCATCGATGAACATCCTCATCAAGGTGATGACGATCGTGTCGCTGATCTTCGCCTCGGCGTTCGTCTGACCCGCTCCGCAGCGCCGGGCGCGCCGGCGCCGGGCAGGTCACACCTGCAGCCGTCCCCAGCCGTACAGCCAGGTCACCGGGCGGCCGAGCGGGTCGGGGCGGGGCTCGACCTCCACCTCGCCGTAGCCGGCGGCGGCCAGCAGGGCCCGCAGCTCGTCCTCCGACACCGTCGTTGCGTACACCACGCCCGCGGGGGGGTCCTCGACCGGCTCGAGGTCGCCGGCGCCCAGCCGGAACGAGGCGAACAGCGGCCCTGCCCGCTGCACCCGGCGCAGCTCCGCCAGGGCCGACCGGATGCCGGCACGGGGCAGGTGTTGCAGCGCGGCGGGGGCCCACACGCCGTCGAAGACCGCGGCGGGAAAGGGCAGCCTTCGCAGATCCCAGCGCGCCAGACAGCCCTTGGGAAACAGGGTCTTGCTGATCCGCATGGCCTCGTGCGACAGGTCGCCGGCCACCACCTTCAGGCCCGCGTCGCGCAGCACCCGCAGGTCCAGTCCGGGCCCGCAGGCGACGTCGAGCACCCGGGCGCCACGCCCGGCCAGGAGGGCGAACTTGCGCACCGCGTCCAGCGCCCGGCGGTGCCGCCAGTGGTCGAAGTAGTCCGACGCGGCCGCGTCATATGCGGCCACGGTGCTGCGCATACGACCGTCCACGGAAACGGGCCTTCCTGGTGCCCGGCGGCAGCTGCGGGGCGACAGGATAGCGCCGGCGTCCCTCGTCGCGGCCCCTCGGGGTCAGCTGTGGTACCCGGTCCCGCTGCCGTTGCCGTTGCGCGACCTGGCCTGGCCGCCGTTGCGCCACCTGGCCTGGCCGCCGCCGCCCCCGAGGTCGACCTCGAAGCGCATGTGGACCCGCATGCCCTCGCCGCGGACGAACTCGACGTCGTCGGCCAGCCCGCGGATGATCGTCACTCCTAGCCCCCCCTCGGTGGTGGGGTCGCGACGCTGGAAAGCCTCGGGGGACAGGGGCTCGAACCCCGCCCCGGTGTCGCTGATGGTCACCTCGAACGTGCGCGCGGCGGTCGGACCGAACGACAGCACGACCGGCAGCTCGGTGCCCTGTCGCCGGTGCGCGACGATCGCGTTCGTCGTCGCCTCGCTGACGGCGATCTTGAGGTCCTCGACGCGGTCGTCGCTCATGCCGGCCTGGCGGGCGGCCGCGGTGACGACGAGACGCGCCAGACTGACGTAGTGGACGTCGGCCGGCAGCCGTAACTCGACGTCGGACATCACTGCTGGTCCTGCAGCGCCTCGTCGAGGGAGTCGTGGATCGGGAAGACCTTCGTCAGCCCGGTGATGCGGAAGATCTTCAGGATGCGCTCCTGGTTGCACACCAGCGCCAGGCTGCCGTCGTGGGAGCGGACCCGCTTCAGCCCGCCGACCAGGACGCCCAGCCCGGTGGAGTCGAGGAACTCGACCTTCGTCATGTCGACCACGAGGTCGTAGTGGCCCTCGCCGACCAGCTCCACGAGCCTCTCACGCAGCTTCGGTGCGGTGTAGACGTCGACCTCGCCGCCGACCTCCAAGACGGTGCGGTCGTCTTCCTTGCGGTGGTTGAGAGAAAGCTCCACGAAGACTCCTACGGCGCTCGGCATCTGTGGCCCAAGGCTACGCCTTACGGGCACACCCCAGGAATCCTGCGCCACCGAGGGCAGCGATGTTGTCCCCGAACCGCCGCAGAGCGAAACCACGCAGCGTGAAGCGCCGTCGCCGCTGGCGGGCTACCGGCCAGCCTGCTGTGGCAGCGCCGGGCCCCGTCTAGGCTGCGGCCCATGGACGCCGCTGCGCTGCTGAGCCGCCTCGACGAGCGGCTGACCCGGGCCCTGCCGGCCGCCGGCGGACGGCGGCGGCTGGCGCAGCTGCAGCGCCTGCCGGCCCGCCCCGCGCGACTGGTCGCCCTGCCGGGCGACCTGCCCGAGTCGCTGGCGCTGCGGCTGCGCCTGCGCGGCGTCGAGCAGCTGTACGAACACCAGGCCGAAGCGCTGGAGCACGTGCGCGCGGGCCGCAACGTCGTCGTCGCCACCGGCACCGCCAGCGGCAAGAGCCTGTGCTACCAGCTGCCCCTGGCCCAGCGACTGCTGGCCGACTCCAAGGCCACCGCGCTGTACCTGGCGCCCACCAAGGCCCTGGCCCGCGACCAGCTGCGCAGCCTACGCGACCTGCGGCTGCCACAGATCCGGGCAGCTGCCTACGACGGCGACACCCCGCGGGCCGAGCGGGAGGCGATCCGGCGCACCGCCAACGTCGTGCTGTCCAACCCCGACATGCTGCACGCGGGGCTGCTGGCCGCCCACCGCCGGTGGGCCGACTTCTTCCACCGCCTGGCGCTGGTGGTGGTCGACGAGTGCCACGTCGCCCGGGGCGTGTTCGGCTCGCACGTCGGGGCGATCCTGCGGCGCCTGCGGCGGGTGTGCGACCACTACGCCGCCGCCCCGGCATTCGTCCTGGCCAGCGCCACCATCGCCAACCCGGCCGAGCACGCCGGGCACCTGACCGGCCTGGAGGTCTCCGAGGTCGTGCGCGACGGCTCGCCGCGCCCACCGGTCGCCTTCGGGCTGTGGGAGCCACCGCTGGTCGACCCCCGGTCCGGTGCGCGGCGCTCGACGCTGACCGAGGCCGCCGACGTGCTGGCCGGACTGGTCGGCGCGGGCCGGGCCACCCTGGCCTTCGTCAAGTCCCGCAAGGGCGCCGAACTCGTCGCGGCGCACGCCCGGCGCCTGCTGGGGCCCGCGGGCGACGCCCGGGGCAACGGGGCGCCCCGGGTCACCGCCTACCGTGCCGGCTTCCTGCCCGAAGAACGCCGGGCCGTCGAGCAGGGCCTGATGGACGGGACGCTGCGCGGCGTCGCCGCGACCGACGCGCTCGAGCTCGGCGTGGACGTGGGCGGGCTCGACGCGGTCGTCATCGCCGGCTGGCCGGGCACTGCGGCGTCGCTGTGGCAACAGGCCGGGCGGGCCGGGCGCCGCAAGCGCGAGGCCGCGGTCGTGTTCGTCGCCGACGACGACCCGCTCGACCACTACCTGCTCGCCCACCCCGCGCAGCTGTGGGGGCGTCCCCCCGAGGCGGCGGTCGTCGACATCACCAACCCCTACGTCCTGGCTCCCCACCTGCGCTGCGCCGCCTGGGAGCTGCCCCTGTCACGGGTCGAGCGGGCGTTCGCCCCCGCCGACCTTGACCCGCTCGTGGAAGCCGAGACCGCCCAGGGTCGCCTGCGCGAGCGGGGCGGGCGGCTGTTTAGCACCGGGCGGTCCTCGCCCGCGGCCGCGTTGAGCATCCGCGGCACCGCCGGCGAGCCGTTCGCGATCGTCGACGCGGACACCGGCGCGCTGATCGGCGACGCCGACGAGACCCGCGCCCACCGCACGGTCCACCCGGGCGCGGTCTACCTCCACCAGGGCGAGACCTACCGCATCCGCGGCCTGGACCTCGCCCGTCGCACTGCCTTGGCCGAGCCCTACCGCGGCGACGAGTACACCCGGGCCCGCACCGACACCGACGTCGGCGTGCTGCGCGTCGACGAGTCGGTGCAGTGGGGGCGCTGCCGGCTGCACCTGGGTCCGGTGGCGGTCAGCACCCAGGTGCTGGCCTACGAGCGCCGCCGGCTGTTTAGCGACGAGTCGCTGGGCCTGGTGGCGCTCGACCTGCCTCGGCTGCACCTGGTTACCAAGGCGCTGTGGCTGACCATCCCCGACGACGTGCTCGCCGCCGCCGGACTGGCTCCCGCCCAGGTGCCCGGCGCGGCCCACGCCGCCGAGCACGCCGCCATCGGCCTGCTGCCACTGTTCGCGATGTGCGACCGCTGGGACGTCGGCGGGATGTCGACCGCCCGCCACCGCGACACCGGCCAGGCCACCATCTTCGTCTACGACGGCTACCCGGGCGGCGCGGGCATCGCCGAGCGCGGCTACCGTGCCGGCGAGGCCCATCAGCGGACCACCCTCGCCGCGATCGCCTCCTGCCCCTGCACCCGGGGATGCCCGTCGTGCGTGCAGTCGCCCAAGTGCGGCAACGGCAACGAGCCACTGGACAAGGCCGGGGCGGCGGCCCTGCTGCGGGCGGTGCTCGGCGAGCGCGCCAGCGGGCTGTCGGGTGCGCCGGCGGCTACTGGTTGAGGAAGCGGCGGATGTGCAGACCCAGGAGCATCAGCACCAGGCCGGCGGCCACCGGCACGACGACGTCGCGGGTGACGAGTTGGCGGTCGAAGATCGTCAGCGTCCCGTCGCCCTCCAGACCGCTCTCGTCCGCGGCGAGATCCTGGCCGACCGCCGGCCCCCCCACGTCGCCGTAGGGCAGGGTGCGCCGGAAGGCGTCGTCACCGGGCGCTGGCGCCGCCGCCGACGGCGCCGTGACCGGGGCTGGCGCGCCGGGCACGTCGATGCGGGGCGGCGTCGCCGCGCCCGGTCCCATCCGTGGGCCGCCCGCGCCCCTGCGGATGCCGATGCGGTCGGGGGCAGCATCCGGACCGCCGGGGGCGCCCGGCTCGCCCGGTGCCCCCGGGGTGGTGCCGGGCTGGCCGGGCTGGCCTGGCGTGTCGCCCACCCGCAGAGCGGTCGAGGGCGCCGACGGTGGGGAGGACAGCTCCCCTCCGCTGCCCGACGAGCGCACGACGGTCACCCGGTAGCGGTACTCGCCGTCGCCGACCGTGTCCACGTCGCTGCCGGCCGACGGCCTGGTGATCCGCCGGACCTCCGACCACCGGCCGCCGTTGACCGAGCGCTCGACGACGTAGCGCACGAAGTCGGGCAGGTCGGCACCGACCGGCCGCCACGACACCTCGACGGTGCGCCGGGCGGGGTCGACGAGCTTCGCGGCGGCCGTGGTCTGCGGCGGCGGCACCTCGAGCACGATCTGTCGTTCCCGCCACTCGCTGGTCTGCGGCGGGGCCGCCCCCACCTGGGTGATCACCCGGACCTGCAGCCGGTAGGACCCGTTGGCCATCGGCCGGCCGCCGGTCCAGCGTGACGCGAACGGGTCGAGGGCCGCCCGGTAATGGCTGGTGCGTCCGGCCCGGTGGACGTCCTGCGACACCAGCTCCAGCCCTTCGGTGCTGCCGCTCTGGGCTCCCCCCAGCAGGAAACGCGACTCCACCGCGGCGATGCGCTCGGTGTTGGCCTCGGCGGCGTTCTGCTCGACGAAGGCGGCGACCGCGCTGGCACCGGTCACCGTGCCGCTGGGCGCATCGATGCCGAAGCCGCTGACGGCGCCGGCCGGCGGGGCGCTCACCAGCAGCCAGACCGCGGCCAGGCCCAGCCCCGCCCAGCGGCGACCGCGGCGCGTTCGGCGGGCTGGCCGGTGGCCTGGCCCCAGGGAACGGGGGGCGGGCATCGGGGCTAGCCGACGGTCATGTCGCGGGCAAGGGTCTGCACCAACTGCGCGCGCAGGATCAGCCGTTGGCGCGCCGACCCCTTGGGATGGCAGGTGGTCAGGGTCAGCACGGAGCCGTCGACCGGCCCCACCACCCCCCAGTCGTTGGGGTTGGTGATCCAGCAGGCACCGTTGGGACAGGGCTGGGAGGCGTGCTGGGGGTGGGCGACGACCTGGTAGACGTGGGTCGCCAGCGGCGTCTCGAGGCGGATCTCGTCGCCGACGGCGAGCTCGTCGAGACGGTTGAACGGCTTGCCGTAGGTTGTGCGGTGCCCGGCGACGGCCACGTTGCCGGGCTGGCCCGGCAGCGGCGTGGTCGGGTAGTGACCGGCACCGGCCCGCAGGGCGGTCGGGGACGTTCCCTCGACCACCAGTGCGTCGACGCCCAACCGGGGCATGACCATGCGGGTCAGCGGTTCGCCGTCCGCCACGGCGCCGCTGGCGTAGCGCTCGACGTACTCGCGGGTCTGGTACTGGTCGGCGAGGCGCTCCTGGAGCACCTGGGTGGCGTAGACGTCGGTGGCCAGCGGGTAGGCGAACATGGCGGCGCCCGCCACGAACAGCACCGCCGACAGCGCCGACAGGACCCGGCGGCCCGCCGGGCGCGTGCGCAGCGCGTCGAGCACGTAGACCACGCCGCCGCTGCGCCGCGGCGCCCGGCCGCCCAGCGGGTCGGGCATGACCAGCCCCGCCGGCTCCGAAGGTCGGCTGTCAAGCTTGCTGCTCATCGAAGAACCGTCCCCGCTCTGCCGCGTGGGGTTTCGTGGGCCGCCCGATCCTAGGCCATTGTGCTGCAGCCGACCGGCGACGTCGACGCCGTCCCACCAAACGAGGCGGCACCCCCTCGGGTTTCACCTCGGCAGGCTCGCGCCGGTTGTTACCGTTCGGCCTGCCCCCGTCGGCCCCGCATCCGCCGGGGTGGACCGTCGGCGGTCCGCGGCGACGGTCACGGCGGGCGCAGCGCCGCTGCGGCTCTGGCCCGAGCCCGGGGGGCCAGCGAGCGCACGAGCGGCGCGGCGGGGCTGACGGACACGGTGACCTCCACCCGCACCGGCCAGGCGCCCAGCGTGACGGCCTCCAGGTGCGCGCCATTGGCCAGCGCGACCCGTGCGGCGGCCCCGGCGGGGTCGTCCACGCCTGCGGCCAGCGGCGACTGGCCCGCCGCCGCCAGGGCCGCGGCGTCGGCCGCGGTGCGGGCCCGCGCGGCCGCCACCGACAGGTCGGTGGCGGCGACCACCGCGACCAGGGCGACGGCGCTGACGACGAGCCCGCCTACCATCGTGAGCAGCGCCACGCCGCCGTCGGCCGCACCCAGCCGACCCGGGCGGGAACGGGTGTCCCCGCAGCGTGGGCCGTTCACCGGTCCTCCACCTGCATCGTCGCCTGGGCCGGCAGCCACGGGGAGGTGCCGAAGGCCTCGAAGGCCCGGCTGCGCAGCCTGACCCGGGCGGTGACCAGCTCGCCGGGGACGCGGGCTCCCGACGGGGGGTCGACTTGCACCTCGACGGCGCGGCGTCCGGCCGCGGCGCGGACGGTGGCGCCCACCGCGGCGTCGTCGGCGACCGCGGCCGTGCGTGCGGCCTCGCGCGCCAGGCCCTGGACGGCGACGAGATCGGCGCCGAGCAGCGCCGCCTGCAGCACGAGCGCCAGGAGCAGGAAGAAGGCGGGCAGCGTGAGCGCGAACTCCAGCGCCTGGCTGCCGCGCTCGTTCCCCGGGCGGGAGGCGCCGCGAAGGGCGCCTCCCTGGGCAGGGTTCAGAACCACGACTCCACAGCCCGGATGAGCACGGCGATCACGGCCTCGACGATGCCGCGCAGCACGGCGGGGTTGCGCAGGATGAGGATGAGCGCGCCGCAGACGGCCGCGGCGACCCCGCCGAGCATCGCGTACTCGACGGCCTGAGCGCCATCTTCCTCCGCGTGCAGGGCGGCGGCGCGCCGCGGCCACCGGCTGTCGGGCTTGGGACAGACAGGGTCGGACCGCCCCTCGGCGCGGACGGCCAGGGGGATGCTGCGGTCGGTGATCGTGGTGGTGTGCATCGTTGCCTCCAGGTGCGTGGTGCTGGCGTTGGGTCATCGCGCGAGCGCCGACCACAGCATTGGTGGCACGACGCCGAGCACGAAGGCCGGCAGCGTCAGCAGGGTGGTGGGGAAGACGAGCAACAGCTGGAGCCGTTCGGCGGCCTCCTGGGCGGCCGCGCGGCGTTCGGCGCGCAGGTCGTCGGCCAGCCGGCGCAGCGCCGCTTCGGCCGGGGCGCCCCAGCGCTCGGCGGCGCCCAGGGTCGCGCCCAGGGTCTCCAGCCCGGTGCCGGCGAGCGCTTCGGCGACGTCCCACCCGCCGCGTAGTCGCCGGACCGCCGCGCCCAGCGCCGGGCGGGCGGCAGGCGGTCCCAGCGGCGCCACCGCAGACAGCGCCGCCGTGGTCGGCAACCCCGCGGCAAGAGCCACGGCGACGAGCTCGACGGTCTCGGCCGCGCCGCCGCGGCGAGCGGCGGCAACCGCGCGCCGGTCCCGGCCGCGGCGGGCGCCGACGGCGACCAGTGCTGCTGCTGCCAGGGCACCGGCAGCCGGTCCCACGCCCACGCCCACGACCACCAGTGCGGGCAGGGCCAGGGCCACAGCGCGACCGAGGTCGACGCCGGGCCGGGCGGGCACCAGCGGGTCGGCGGCTGCGGCGGCGGCACCGGCGGCGCCGGTCAGTCGGCGCGACCACCAGTGGCCCGCGGCGGCCAGCGCCAGCGCCGGCAGGCCGGTGACCAGACCCAGCGGGGTGGCGTAGAAGCGCACCGCGGACGGGTCCAGCGCCACGAGCAGGAGCCAGACCACGGCCGGCACCGCGGTCAGCACCACGGCGCTGCCCCGCGCCTGCGCCGTGCCCACCCGCAGCTGGCGGGCCAGCGCCGCCTCGTCGCGCACCGCGGCCACCGCCTGGTCGACCGCCGCGACGGCCCCCGCACCGGTGCGTTCGGCGACGGCCAGAGCCCGCACCAGCAGGTCCGCGGCGGGGTCGCCGGTGTCGAGGTCCGCGGCGGCCTCGGCCAGCGGCCGTCCCAGCCGCACGGCGCGGACGACCGGGGCCAGGGGTCCAGCGGCCGGCAGCGTCCCCAGCGCCGCCGCGGGGCCGGCCCCCGCGGCCAGAGCCGAGCGGACCTCGTTGAGGGCGGCCACCGACGGGCCGCGCTCGCTGTCCTGGCGAGGCCCCGCCCGCATCGAGCTCGGCAAGCGGCGGACGGCGTTCATGCCCACGACGTTCGCCGCCACAGCTCGCGCGCCCGCAGGGGACCGTCGCCACCCCGGCGCGCCACCTCGGCCACCTGGACCACCCCGCGGCGGCCGTCGGGCCCGCGGGACAGGACCACGAAGACGTCCAGGCCGACCTCCAGCTGCGCGCGGGCAGCCGCCAGCGGCAGACCGGCCAGCAGCGCCATGCCCTCCAGGCGCACCAGGGCCTCATCGGCGGCACGGGCGTGCACGGTGGTCATGCAGCCCTCGTGGCCGGTGGCCAGCGCCTGGAGGACGTCGACCAGCTCGACGCCGCGGACCTCGCCGACGCCGATGCGGTCCGGACGCATCCGCAGGGCCTGGCGGACGAGGTCGCGGATCGTGACCTCGCCGGCCGCTTCGGCGTTGGGCGGGCGGGTCTCCAGGCGCACCGCGTGGGGGCAGCGCGGCCGCAGCTCGGGGGCGTCCTCGATCACCACCACCCGCTCGGTCGGGCCCACCTCGGCCAGCAGCAGGTTCAGCAAGGTGGTCTTGCCGGTGCCGGTGCGCCCGCAGCAGACGATCGCGCGGCGCTCGGCGACGTAGCCGCGCAGCAGGGCGCCCACCTCCGGCGACACCGCACCACTGGCGGCCAGCTCGTCCCAGCCGTGCGCCACCGCGGCGAAGCGGCGCAGGGTGACGACCGGGCCGGCGGCGGCCAGGGGCGGCAGCAGGGCGTGCAGGCGACTGCCGTCGGGCAGGCGGGCGTCGACGAAGGGCCGGGCCCGGTCCAGACGCAGGCCCAGCGGCCCGATCACCCGCAGCACCGCGGCGTGCAAGGCTTCCGCGTCGGGGAAGGTGACGGCGGTTCGCTGCAGCCGCCCGTCGCGCTCGACCCAGACCTCGCCGGGGCCGTTGACCATGACGTCGGTCACCGCGGGGTCACGCAGCAGCGCCTGCAGGGGACCAAGCCCGGTGAGCGTGTCGGCGAGGTCGCGGACCAACCGGGCCAGCTCCTCGGGCGGCAGCAGGACCCCCTCCTCGCGGACCGCCCGCGCCACCGCCGAGCGGACCGCGGCGACACCGGGCGGCCCGTCGTGCCCGGCCAGGGCCGGGTCTTCGGCCACGCGGCGGCGGAGCCGGTCCAGTGACAGCAGGGGGGAGGCCGCCGCGCTCACGTCGGAGCCCCTCCCGCCCACGCGCCTACGGCGCTCACCGGCGGATCCTTCCCAGGGTCGCCCGCAGGTCCGCCAGCCACGAGCCCGGCAGGCCCGCGGGCACCCGGCCCTGCAGCCCGGCCCGGGCGACGCGCGCCGAGTACGGCAGCCAGCCCACCGGGGGCCGTCCCAGCAACTCGCGCGCCCCCCGGTGGTCCAGCGGGCCGCCGTCGACCACGGCGACGGCCACCTTGGCGGGCGTGCCGCCGAGCGTCCGCAGCCGGTGGTCGGCGCGGGCAACGACCAGGGCGGCCGAGGTCTCCTCGACCTGCGGGCGCAGGGTGGTCCCCGCCGGCCCGAGCGCGCGCAGGTCCATGACGACCAGGTCGCCGGGCCAGCCGGCGGTGTCCACGCCCGCGGCGCCGCCGCCCAGGACCCGCAGCCCCTCGACGCCGGGGACCGGTCGCGCCAGCGCGGCGACCTCGACGGCGGCGTCGGCAGGGTCAAGCGCGGCGATCTCGGGAGCGCCGGGCTGCGACCACGGTTCGTACCCGCACAGGGCGAGCAGGTCGTCGTCGCCGACGACGATGGTGGGCCGGCCGGACCAGCCGACCAGGCCGCCGACCGCCAGCGCCACCGTCGACGCGCCCACACCGCCGCCGGCACCGGCGACGCGGAACTCGGCCGGCCCCCGGGTCCGGCGGCTGGTGGCACGCACCCGCAGCGGCGCCTCCAGCAGCCGCTGGCGGTCCTGGGGCCAGCCGATGACGTCGAGCGCGCCTGCCAGCAGGGCCGTGCGCACCTGGTCGGGCATGGCGGGCCCGTCGGTGACGACGACGCAGGCGCCGTCGCAGGCCTGTCCGGCGATCGTCAGCACCGGGGCCAGGGGCCCGCCCGGGTGCACGACCTGCCAGCCCGCCTCGCCCTCGACGAAGGCCACGACCTCCTGGCCGAGCATGCCCGGCAGGTCGACGCTGACCGGCAGGTCCTCCAGCCGCTGCACGCCACCGCCTCCCCTCGGCTTCCCCCGCAGGCGCGGGACCGCTGAGGCGACGGTACGGGTCGCCGCCGCACTGGACCCGGATCGGCCGTCCCGGCTTGTGGACAAGCGCTTGGGGCGCTCGTCGGTGGGGCAGCGGGCGCCTGTGGTGGCGGGCTACGCTGCCGGTCATGGACCGGTCCGCGGGCCACGGCGCGGTGTCGCGCCAGGCGGCCTTCTTCGACGTGGACGGCACGGTGGTGGCGGCGGCCTCGACGCTGGCCTTCGGCCGCCCGCTGTACCGCCATGGGCTGCTGACGCCGGGGGCCCTGCTCAAGAGCGCCTACGCCCAGCTCGTCTACCGGTTCGTCGGCGTCGACGAGGCCCGCATGGAGCGGCTGCGCGCCACGGCGCTGCAGGTCACCAGAGGCTGGGACCCCGAGCGGGTGCGGCGCCTGATCCGCGAGGCCTTGGCCGAAGTGCTCGGCCCGCTGGTGTACCCGGAGGCGCGGGAACTGTTCGAACGCCACCGGGCCGCCGGGCACGAGCTGTACCTCGTGTCGTGCTCGGGCGTGGAGGTGATCGAGCCGCTTGCCGAGTACCTCCGCGTTCCCCGCGTGCTGGCCAGCCGCGCCGGCATCGGCGTGGACGGCCGCTACGACGGCACCCTGGCCTTCTACTGCTACGGCCCGGCCAAGGCCGCGGCGCTGCGCGACGAGGCCCGGCGGCGCGGACTCGACCTGGCCGCCAGCTATGCCTACTCCGACTCGGTCACCGACCTGCCGATGCTCGAGACGGTGGGCCACCCCGTCGCCGTCAACCCCGACCGCCGGCTACGGCTCGCCGCCCGCCAGCGCGGCTGGCCGATCAGCGGCTTCGCCCATCCGGTTGGCCGGCGACGGGGCCGCGCGCGAGTGTGGGCGAGGGCGACCGCCCAGCGGGCGCCGGCGGGCGGGGAACGCTAGAAGCGCCGGAGCAGGGCCAGCACGCTGTCGACGTAGCGCTCGGTATCCGGGTACACGCCGTTGGCGCGCATCGAGCGCAGGCCCTGGTAGTAGCCGGCCAGGGTCAGGCGGGTGTCGCTGCCGGTCAGGTCGTGCAGGTAGTCCAGGAACGCCACACCCGCCAGCACGTTGTCGGCCGGATCGGTCAGGTCCAGGCGCCGGCCGACGAGGTGGTCGGAGACGAAGCGACCGGTCGACGGCAGCACCTGCATGATCCCGACGGCGCCGGCCGTAGATACGGCCCGGTTGTTCCAGCCCGACTCCTGCCAGGCGACGGCCTTGATGAGCGCGGGATTCCAGCCGTGGGCGCGCGCGGTGCGCTCGATGAGGGCGCCGACCTGCGCCCGTGGGCCCGCCGCGGCCGGCCGGGGGGTCGCGTCGGGGATGCTCAGGCGTTGACCGGCGCGGATGGCGTGGGGGCTGGCCAGGTCGTTGGCTGCCACCAGGTCGGCGACGGACACGCCGTAGCGGGCGCCGATCGCGGTCAGCGTGTCCCCGCTGGCAACAGTGTGTCCGCTGCCGCGGGGCGCCGCGGGGCCGCTGCCGGGGCCGGGCAGCCGCAGGACCTGACCGGCGAGGATCCGGTCGGGGTCGGTGATGCCGTTGGCGGCCGCCAGCGCGCCCACCGACACGCCGTGGCGGGCGGCCAGCTCCCACAGGGTCTCGCCGGGGCGGACCGCGAACGTGGCATGCGCCGACCCGGCCAGGCCGACCCCAGCGGCGACGAGCACAGAAAGGATGCTACGGATGCGGGCGTGGGAGCCTACCGGCAGGCGGATGGCCATGGGGAAGACCTTCCGGTTTGTCAGCGCGCGTTGCGATCTGCGACAGTAGTCAATGAAGTGGTGCTCGTCAACTGCTGAGGTCTGCGGCATCCAGAGTCAACAAGCGATGGCTGCGCCGCCAGCGGGCCCGCGGTGACCCTGGTCGCGGGCTCACAAGCGGCTCAGAAGTAGTCGCGCTGGTAGGTGATGCCGTCGTCCTCGGCCTCGAACCAGCTGGAGCGGGGCAGGTCCCGCCAGCGCCGCCCCCCCGCCGAGTAGCTGACCGTCCACTCGACCGCCAAGGTGCTGCCGTCGGGGGACTCCAGCAGCCGCTTGGTGTTGATGTCGAGGTTGTCTCGGGCCTGCAACCATGAGTTCAGGTATGCCTGCACCAGCAGGTTGCCTTCGTGCGGCGGGTTCTGTGGCTCGAGGAAGACGCACTCGGGTGCGTACAGCTCAAGCAGCGCTTCCACGTCCTGCTTCTCCAACGCGGCAGACAGCTGCTCCCACAGGTCGCGTACGCGCCCCATCCGCTCTCCCGAACGCCGGCCTGACCAAGGCGTCGGCCAACGATAGCCGTCAGGGCCAGCCCCGCGAAATCCACACCGCCGCCGGCGCCGCGCACCAGCGCATCCTAGGCGGCGGAAAGCAGTGCGCGTTGACTCAGGGTGAAGTGCCTGCAAAGGCGAGGCTGCAAGGATCCCGCCCACCGGTGGGGGCAGCCGATCGCGGGAAGGAACAAGAATGACGGAGCGCATCCCGGTGTTCGTGTACGCCCACGACCCGGTCACCCAGACGGGGATCGCGTCGGGGCTGCGGGGCCGGCCGGGGATCAGGGTCGTCGGCGACGCGGACGTCGACGACTGGCGGTGCTCAACCGGCGCGAAGTGGAGGTGTTGCGTCTCGTCGCCGAAGGGCTGGACACCGCCGAGATCGCCAACCACCTGTCCTACTCGGAGCGCACGATCAAGAACGTCATCCACGACGCCACCATGCGCCTGAACCTGCGCAACCGCACCCACGCGGTCGCCTATGCCCTGCGCCAGGGGCTCATCTAGGGGATCCGGCCCCCCGAGGCGGACCGCGCCGGCGCCACCCGGCGGGTCGACGCCGTCGGCATGCGGGCCGCCCGGGGGAGGGGCGATTGGCTCGGTTGGGGGATCCAAAGAAGAGGGCATCCGGCATACGCTGGTCGCAGTCGGCCGTCCGTGCTCTTGGGGACGGCCGGTGCCAACGTGGCAACGGGGGGAGGCGCGGTGTCGTCGGTTTCGCCGCTTCGTTCGCCGGCGCTGGGTACCGCCCTGAGCGACCTCATCCGGCCC
>DASZOD010000326.1:0-1643 GCA_035550935.1 Egibacteraceae bacterium
GCCCGAGCACCTGCGCGGCGCGCTGGACGGCATGAGCGACTCGCAGCTGCTGTTTCTGACCGCCGTGCCCAAGACCTTGCCGCCCAAGTGGTTCTACGACGCGCGGGGCTCGGCGCTGTTCGAGCGCATCACCCGGCTGCCCGAGTACTACCAGACCCGCACCGAGACGGCGATCCTCGAAGCCGTCGTCGACGAGGTCGCCGCCGCCGTCGGTCCCGCCGAGATCGTCGAGCTGGGGTCGGGCTCGTCGCGCAAGACCCGGCTGCTGCTGGAGGCCATGCACGCCCGCTGCGGAGGCGAGCGCTACGTGGCCTTCGACGTCAGCGAGGAGGCGCTGCGGGCCGCCGGCCGGGCGCTGCGCGCCGACTACCCCTGGCTGGAGGTCCACGGCGTCGTCGGCGACTTCGACCGGCACCTCGCCGATATCCCCGGTCGGGATGCCCGCCGGCTCGTGGCCTTCCTGGGCTCGACCATCGGCAACCTCCATCCCGACCGCCAGCGCCCGTTCCTGCACCAGGTGGCCGGGCTGCTGACCCACCCCGACGACGGCCTGCTGCTGGGCGTCGACCTGGTCAAGGACCCCGCCACCCTGCGGGCCGCCTACGACGACGCCGCCGGGGTCACGGCGGCGTTCAACCGCAACGTCCTGCACGTCATCAACCGGGAGCTCGACGCCGACCTGCCGGTGGACGCCTTCGCCCACGTGGCCCGCTGGCGGGCGGAGTGCTCGTGGATCGAGATGGCGCTGCGCGCCGACCGCGAGGTGGCCGCCACCATCGGCGCCATCGACCTGCCGGTGCGCTTCGCCGCCGGCGAGGAGGTGCGCACCGAGATCTCCTGCAAGTTCACCCGCGACGGTGTGCAGGCCGTCCTGGCCGACGCAGGCCTGGCGCTGGCGCGCTGGGACACCGACCGCGACGGGCGGTTCGCACTGGCGCTGGCCCGGCGCGCCCGCGGCCGCCGGGCGCGCTAGCGTCTGCGCCGATGGCCCCGATGCAGGCGTGGGTGGTGCGCGACCCCGGCCCGATCGACGAGGGTCCCCTGGCGCTGGTCGAGCGCGACCGCCCCGAGCCGGGCCCCGGCGAGCTGCGGGTGCGGGTGTCGGTCTGCGGGGTTTGCCGCACCGACCTGCACCTGGCCGAGGGGGACCTGGCGCCACGCCGAGCCGACACCACGCCCGGCCACGAGGTGGTCGGCGTGGTGGACGCCCTGGGCGAGGGCGCCCGGCGCTTCTCCCCCGGCGACCGTGTCGGCATCGCCTGGCTGCGCCACACCTGCGGGCGCTGCCGCTTCTGCCGCCGCGGCGACGAGAACCTGTGCACCGACCCGCGCTTCACCGGCTGGGACGCCGACGGCGGCTACGCGCGCTGGGCGCTGGTGCCCGAGGCCTACGCCTACGCCATCCCCGACGCCTTCGACGACGAGCGCGCCGCGCCTCTGCTGTGCGCGGGGATCATCGGCTACCGGGCGCTGCGCCGGTCGCGCCTGCCCCCGGGCGGGCGGCTGGGCATCTACGGCTTCGGCGGGTCGGCGCACCTGGCGGCCCAGGTGGCGTTGGCCGAGGGCGCGGTCGTGCACGTGCTGACCCGCTCGCAGCGCTCCCGGGCTCACGCGCTGGAGCTGGGCGCGGCGTCGGCCGGCAC
>DASZOD010000327.1:0-2142 GCA_035550935.1 Egibacteraceae bacterium
ACGACCGGCGTCTCCGTGAACGGCTCTGTCGCGTCCACGGTGACCTGTTCGGTCTCGGTGGTGACCGGTCCGCCATCGTCGCCGGTCTCGTCGCCGCAGATGACCCCGATCTGGCAGAGGATGGCCAGCAGGCCGCCGACGGCCGTCACCAGCCCCCCGAGGCCCGTGAGGATGCCGGGCAGCGACGTCCAGAAGGACCCCTCTTTCTTGGCTGTGCTGCCCGTATCGCCGCTCATGCGCCTGTCATCCTCGTCGCTGACAAGGCCGGTGGTCGACGACGGCCCTCCGTCGTTCGGGTCGCCTGCCACCGGGCCGCTGCGATCCTTGACCCTGTGCCGGCCCAGGTCCAGTAAGCTCGACGCGAGTGCATGGAGGTCACGCGTGGTCAGCAGTGACGAGCCGCCGGCGGGCACGACCGCGTCACCCGACCTGACCCTCGAGGAGCTCCGGCTTGCGACCCGCAACCACGGCATGCCGCTGGAGGCGCTGCGCTACGACGTCACCCCGGTCGGCCTGCACTACCTGCTGGTCCACTACGACATCCCCGCCGTCGACCCACGGTCGTGGCGGCTGGAGGTCGGCGGCCTGGTCCAACGACCACGGGCGTGGACCGTCGACGAGCTGCGCACGCGCCCCGCGGTCACCCACCGGGTGACGATGGAGTGCGCCGGCAACGGCCGGGCACGTCTGCGACCTCGTGCCCTCAGCCAGCCGTGGCTGCACGAGGCCGTGGGCACCGGCGAGTGGACCGGCACGCCCCTGGCCGGGCTGCTCGCCGAGTCCGGGCTCGCCGCCGCCGCCAGCGAGGTCGTGTTCACCGGGTTGGACCGCGGCGTCGAGGGCGGCATCACCCAGCACTACCAGCGCAGCCTCCCCCTCGACGAGGCCCGCCGCGACGACGTCCTGCTCGCCTACGGGCTGAACGGCCAGCCGCTGCCGCCCCAACACGGAGCGCCGCTGCGGCTGCTGGTGCCGGGCTGGTACGGCATGGCCAGCGTGAAGTGGCTGCAGCGCGTCACCGTCACCGACGAACCGTTCGAGGGCTACCAGCAGGCGCGTGCCTACCGGCTGCGGGACCGCCCCGACGAGCGCGGCCGGCCGCTGAGCCGCATGGCGGTGCGCTCCCTGCTGCTGCCGCCGGGGATCCCCGACTTCTTCACCCGCCGGCGTGTGCTCGACCAGGGCCGGTGCGTCCTCGAGGGTCGGGCGTGGTCCGGTCACGGCGCCATCGTCGCCGTCGAGGTCAGCACCGACGGGGGTCTGTCCTGGCGCGACGCACAACTGCAGCCCCCACCCGACCCCCGGGCCTGGACCCGCTGGCACGCCACCTGGACCCCACCGGGGCCCGGCTCCTACGAGCTGTGCAGCCGCGCCACCGACGCGGCCGGCAACAGCCAACCCGACGAGCCGGTCTGGAACCTCGGCGGCTACGCCGTCAACGCCGTCCACCGCGTACCCGTGGAGGTGCGCTCGCCGTCGGGCGCCTGACCGCCGGCGCCACGGCTAGGAGCGCCCGAGGCACAGGTCGCGCTCCAGCGGCGTGCGGAAGCGCGGGACGACCCGGACGGCGCCCAGCCAGTCGGCCAGCCGGGCGGCTGCGGTCCCGATCGCCGCGACCGCGTCGGAGCCGACGTCTTCGAGCAGGCGCAACGCGATCTCACCGTCGTCGCGTTGCGCCCAGCCGCCCACCACCCGGCCCTCCCACCACACGGTCGGGCCGGCGTTGCCGTTGCGGTCGAACAGCGCCGCCCGGTGCGTGCCGAGATACCAGTCGCGCTGGGCCCAGCCCATCACGGTCGGGTCGAGCGCCGGCAGCAGTGCCGCCCACGGACCTGGCGCATCGGCGGGTGCGACGTCGTCGCGCAGCACCATCCCGGTCGCGCCGCCGAGGTCGACCTCGACCGGGTCGACCTCGGCCAGGGCACGTCTGGTCTGGGCCACCGTCCAGCCGGTCCACCACTTGAGGTCGTCGAAGGTGCCCGGACCGAACGTCGCCAGCCACCGGCACGCCAACTGGGCCCGGGCGGCGTCGGTCGGGGGCGCGTCGACGTCCACGTCCAGCCACGACCGCAGCGGCGCCCACCGGTACTGGGTGCTGGTCCACGAGCCGCGTGGCCGCGCGCGAACCACCCGCCCGTCGGT
>DASZOD010000328.1:0-11483 GCA_035550935.1 Egibacteraceae bacterium
AGCGCACGCTGGGATCTGAGCGGGGGCCGCCCGCAAGGACGGTCCCTACCGCGATTGGTGGGCGCTAGAGGATTTGAACCTCTGACCTCTTCCGCGTCAAGGAAGCGCTCTCCCCCTGAGCTAAGCGCCCTCGGGTGTGCAAGCAGCATAGCCTGCCTCAACGGTCGTCGCCATCGATCCAGCAGCGACCGGGCCCGCCTGGGTTGCATGCCAAGCACCGGGTTGCTACCGAACGTAGGAGTTGCCGCCCTCCCACGTTGGGGTCGCCTGCCGCCGCTCCAGCGGCCCCCTCTGGCCGGGTGCTGCGCGCATGCGATGGTTCGAGGCGCTATAGTCCAGAGCGTTGCTATGACCATCCGTAGTAGTATCCCGGTCCCCGTGGCGGCCGGCGGCCGGGCGGCGGCAGTGGCGCGCCCGCGCTGCTGGCGCCGCCCCGGCGCAGTCTGCGTCCTGAGCGTGCTCGCCGTGGTCTTGCTCGCTGCCTGCGGCGGCGACCCGGCCGGGTTGTCAGGGGGCATGCCCGCGGGCGGCCACGTGCACGCCCTGCGCGCGATCGGGGACGGCGAGCTGCTGCTGGGACTGCACGGGGCGCTGTACCGCAGCGGGGATCAGGGAGCGACCTGGGAGCAGGCCGGGCTGGCGGGGCAGGACGCGATGGCGATCGCCGCGGCCGGCGGGGACGCCCCGCTGTTCGTCGCCGGCCACGGCCTGCTGGCGCGCAGCGACGACGGCGGCCACAGCTTCCAGCCGCTGCGCCCGGCCGAGCTGGGCTCGCTGGACGTCCACGCCCTGGACCAGTCGGCCAGCGAGCCCGACCGGGTGTACGCCTTCGTGGTTGGCGAGGGCCTCTACGCCAGCGCGGACGCCGGGCAGACGTGGCAGCTGCGCGCCCCGTCGGGGCGCTTCTTCGGCGACGACGTGGCGGCCCTGGCCGTCGCCGCGGCAGACCCCGAGGTCGTGCTCGTCGGCGGCGGCGAGACCGGCCTGGTGCGCTCGACCGACGGCGGTCGCACCTTCCGCCGGGTGTTGACCTCGGCGGTGGCGTCGCTTGCCACCGCTGCCGAGCACCCCCAGCGCGTGCTCGCCCTGACCGCCCGTGGCCTTGAGGTCAGCGCCGACACCGGCCAGCGCTGGACGACAGTGGGCCGACCCGACGTGCCCGGCCGGCCGGTGGCCGTCGCCGCCGACGAGGCAGCGGTGTGGCTGGTCACCGAGGAGCCCCGCGCGCTGCAGCGCAGCGACGACGGCGGCGCGACCTGGACCGAGGTCGCCCGGGCGGAAGGCTGAGCGGTGCGCACCGGGTCAACGCTGCGGGCGGCGACGGCCGTCGTCGTCGCATTGCTCGCCGCGGCCTGCACCGGCGCGCCCGTGGGCGGGGCCGGCCGCGGGTTCGTCGCCGGCGAGGGGAGCCAGCTCATCCCAGCCGACCAGCGTGAGCCGGCCCCCGAGATCGATGCCGAGACGCTCGACGGCGGTCGGCTGGCGTTGAGGGACCTGCCCGGGCCGGTGGTGGTGAACTTCTGGGCGTCGTGGTGCGGCCCCTGCGCCGAAGAAGAGCCCGAGCTGGTCGCGCTGGCCCACGCCTACGGCCCGCGCGGTGTGAGCTTCGTGGGGGTCGACGTCAAGGACTCCCGCGCCAACGCCCAGGCCTTCGCCTCCGGCTTCGACGTGCCGTTCCCGTCCTGGTACGACCCCGGTGCTACCATCGCCGCCCAGTTCGGAGGCATCGGGCCCAGCGCCTTGCCCACGACGCTGATCCTTGACCGCGACCACCGGGTGGCCGTGCGGCTGCTCGGCGCGGTCAACCGGGCCCGCATGCGTCCCCACCTCGACGCGCTGCTGGAGGACTGAGCGCCCGTGGACCGTCGCTGCTTCCTGCAGGCGCTGGGCACCGTGTCGCTGGCGGCGCTCACCGGCTGCGCCAGCCGGGCGCCCGACTCGGGTGCGGCGTCCCCCACCGGCACCGGTGGCGCGGCGCCCAACAGCGACGCGCTCGCCCGGGTCGTGCCCTCGGCGGCCCCCAGCCTGGCGGTGCTCACCGCCCAGGCCGAGCTGCTGGTCGGCGCCGACCAGCGCGTGGCCTTCGGCCTGGCCACCCAGGACAACACCCCGGTGGAGAACGCCGACGTGCGGGTGTGGCTGGTGCCCGAGGCGGGCTCGCCGACGGGCCCGTCGCCGGCCAGTTTCCACCCCCGTCTCGGCGCCCGGGGCGTCTACCTCGCCAGCGTCGACGTCGCCGCACCGGGCGGGGGCTGGGGCGTGGCGGTCACTGGCGGCGAAGCCGAGGGCGGCCAGGCGGCGACGCGCGCGCTGGCTCCTTCCGACAGTGCCACGGTGACCTCCGGCGAGCCGGCGGTCGCCGCTGCCACGCCCACGATGGCGGACCCGCTGGGGGTGGGGGAGGTCTGCACCCGCCGTCCTCCCTGCGGCATGCACGAGACCAGCCTCGACGGCGCGCTCGCCGACGGCCGGCCGGTGGTGCTCACGTTCGCCACCCCGGCGTACTGCCAGACCGCGATGTGCGGGCCGGTGGTGGACACCGTCGAGTCGGCCCGGGCCGCCCGCGACTGGGGCGACGTCGCCTGGATCCACGTCGAGATCTACGCCGACGCCGGCCGCACGCTGATGCCCGCGGTGGCCGACTGGGGACTGCCCAGCGAGCCGTGGGTGTTCTTCATCGACCGCCGCGGCACCGTCACCGCCCGGCTGGAAGGCCCGGTGCTCGAGCCCGAGGTGGCCACGCTGGCCGCCGCTCTCGTGTGAACCCCGGCTCCGCGGCGGATGCGGCGGCGGTCAGGCTCTGAAGCGGAAGCGCAGCACGTCGCCGTCGCGCACGACGTAGTCGCGGCCCTCGACGCGCAGCCGGCCGGCGTCGCGGACCGCCTGTTCGCTGCCCAGTGCCACCAGATCCGCGTGGCCGATGACCTCGGCGCGGATGAACCCGCGCTCCATGTCCGAGTGGACCTCGCCCGCCGCCTGAGGGGCCTTCGTGCCCGCGGTCACCGTCCAGGCGCGGGCCTCCTTCGGGCCGGTGGTGAAGAAGGTCAGCAGCCCCAGCAGCCGGGAGGCGGCGGCGACGAGGCGGTCCAGGCCCGAGCGCGCCAGTCCCACCGCCGCGAGGAACTCCGGGCGCTCGTCGGGCGGCAGTTGGGCGATCTGCGCCTCGACCTCGGCGGAGACCACCACCGCCTCGGCGCCTTGCCTGTCCGCGATCGCCCGGACCGCCTCGGCGTGCGGACCGCCGCCGGCCGTCAGGTCGGCCTCGGACACGTTCGCGACGTACAGCACCGGCTTGGCGGTCAGCAGCGACAGCTCGCGCACGAGCGCCCCCACCTCGGCGCCGCCGTCGAACGTCCGCGCCGGCCGCCCGGCCTGCAGGTGAGCGGCCAGGCGCTCGGCGACCTCGACCTCGCGGGCGGCGGCTCGGTCACCCCCGCGGGCGCTGCGGGCCGCTCGCTCCATTCGCCGCTCGACGCTCTCGAGGTCCTTGAGCAGTAGCTCGGTCTCGACGACGTCGACGTCGCGGACGGGCTCGACGGTCCCCTCGACGTGGACGACGTCCGGGTCGTCGAAGCAGCGCACGACGTGGGCCACGGCGTCGACGGTGCGGATGTGGGCCAGGAACTGGTTGCCCAGACCCTCGCCGGCGTTGGCGCCTCGCACCAGTCCGGCGATGTCGACCAGCTCCACGGTGGCGGGCACGGCCTTGGGGGCGGCCGTCAGGCGCGCCACCTCGGGCAGGCGGTCGTCGGGCACCGCGGCGACGCCGACGTTCGGCTCGATGGTCACGAACGGGTAGTTGGCGACCTCGGCGTGGGCCGCGCTGAGGGCGTTGAACAGCGTCGACTTGCCGACGTTCGGCAGCCCGACGATGCCGACCTGCAGACCCATGGGCGACGACTCCCCGGTGGGCGCGCGGGGCTGGACCCGCCAGCATGCCCCCCGCTGGCGGCTGCCGCCACAGTGCTCGTCGGAGACAGCGGTCAGCCGGCGGGCAGGATCTCGGCCAGCGGCGAGCGGCCACTGGTCGCCAGCTGCGAGGCGGCCCGGCCGCACAGCGCGCCCAGGACGTTGCCGGTGCCGCTGTAGGCGCCGGCGGCCCACACGCCAGGGCGCGCCTCGGCCAGCACCGGCAGGCGGTCGGCGGTGACGGCGATGGTGCCCGCCCAGCGGTGGGTGACCGCGGCGCGCACGCCCAGACCTGCGCGCACGAAGCGCTCGAGCTCGGCTTGCACGGGCGTGGTCGGCCGGGCCTGGGTCGTCCACTCGGCCTGCCCGCCGCGGTCGCGGAAGCCTCCCAGCACCACCCGCCCGTCGGGCAGCTGCTGCCAGTAGTCCCAGCCCCAGCGGGCGTAGACCGGCCGCGGCAGGCGCAGTTCCAAGGCGGGGGCGGTCGCCAACATCTGGGCCCGGGCGCTACGCACCCGTGGGCGCAGCTCGGGCAGCAGCCGCTCGAGCCCGCCGTCGACGGCGACGACGACCCGCTCGCAGCGCACCCGGCCGCCCGGGGTGGTGACCTGGCCGCCGCGCACGGTCAGCGCCAGGGACCGCTCGTAGAGCCTGGCACCTGCGGCCAGCGCTCGCCGCGCCAAGGTCTGGCACCGCGCCAGCGGCTGGACCGTCGCGTCGGTGGGCAGCAGCAGCCCCCGCCCCTCGGGCCCCTCGTACGCCGCGGCGGGCAGGCCGTCGGCGGCGAGCGCCGCCAGCTGGGCCTGGCAGTCGGCCAGCTCGTCGGCGTCCGACGCCAGGCGCAGGCTGCCGGTGCGCCGTACCGCGTCGGGGGTCTCCGCGGCGATCCGGTCGATCTCTGCGACCGTGAGCCGGTACAGCGACGCGGCGCGGGCCCGTCCCAGCCGGACGATCAGCCGGTGGTAGAAGTCCGCGCCGCCGGCCAGCAGGAAGCCGCCGTTGCGGCCGGATGCGCCGGCGCCGACGACGCCCGCGTCCACGCCGACCACCGAGCGGCCTGCCGCCAGCAGCTCGACCACCGCCGCCAGCCCCGAGCTGCCCAGGCCGACGACGCCCACATCACAGGTCACCTGGCGCTTCAGCGCCGGCAACGGCGGCCAGGGCCCGTCGTCCCACGGCGGCGCGGTACACGGGTCTGGCTGCACCCCCGGGTTGTAGCCCAGCGGTGCGCCTCTAACATCGCCGGGCATGTACGCCGAGACGGTCGGCTCCGAGGGGGCCCCCGACTTGGTCCTCGTGCACGGGGGCACGGGCACCGGCCGGTTCCACTGGTCGAAGCTGGTTGAGGCGCTGGCGGAGCGCCACCGCGTGCACCTGCCCGACCTGCCCGGCCACGGGCGCACCCCGCTGCCCGACTCGGGCGAGTACAACCGCCGCATCCAGGTCGAGGCCATCGCCGCCTACCTGCAGCGCGTCGGCCCGCCGGTCCACGTCGGGGCCTTCAGCATGGGCGGCCATGCCTGCCTGGCGCTGGCCGGCGACCGCCCGCAGCTGTTCGCCTCTCTCACGCTCGTCGGCGTCAGCGTGCGCGAGCACGAGGGTCTGCGGGGCTGGCGCACGAACTTCGACCCTGATCAGCTGGAGGCCGACTACCCATTGTGGGCCCACCAGCTGTCCCGGCTGCACGCGCCGCAGGGCGACGAGCACAGCTGGAAGCAGGTGTGCCGCCGTGACGCCTCGGGTCTGGAGATCGAGGTGGACGTCGAGGCTCTGGCCGGGCTGAGCTGCCCGGTGCTGCTCGTGCGTGGCGACCGTGACCCGGCTGTCGACCCGGGTCACTACGCGGAGCTGCGCGGGGTGTGGCCGCAGGCCGACGAGTTCGTGGTGCCCGCCGGCCGCCACGACGTCCAGCTCACCCGCCGGCGCCTCGTCGTGCCGGCCTTGCTGGATTTCCTGCAACGGGCGGCCGCCGAGCCACGCTGACACAATGGCCCCGGGCCGACCTGCGGCCCCCTAGGCCGCAAGCCGCGGCCCGCCCCGGCAAGGAGCAAGCGGTGGACGTCGTCACGATCGCCCAGCGGCCGCCGCCGCTGCGGCGTCCCGCGCTGGTGGCTGCCTTCAAGGGCTGGAACGACGCGGGCGAGGCCGCCAGCGGCGCAGCCTCGGTCCTGCGCCGTGAGGCGGGCGCAACGGCGTTCGCGGGCATCGAGCCCGACGAGTTCTTCGACTTCCAGGCCACCCGCCCGGCGGTGCGCATCGTCGGGGGAGGCGTACGCCACATCGACTGGCCTCAGAACCGCTTCTCGTGGGGCACCCTACCCGGCGCCGACGGCCACGTCGTCGTCTTGGAGGGCGTCGAGCCGAACCTGCGTTGGCGCGCCTTCGCCCGCGGAGTGGTGGATCTGGCGACCGGGCTGGGCGTGCGCGTCGTGGTGACGCTGGGCGCCCTGCAGGTCGACGTGCCCCACACCCGCCCGGTGCCGGTGACGGGCAGCGCCTCCGCCCCGGACCTGGCTGTGCTGGGGCTGGGAGCCAGCACCTACGAGGGGCCCACCGGCATCACCGGGGTGCTTCACCACGCCTGTGCCGAGGCCGGCCTGCAGGCGGTCAGTCTGTGGGCGGGCGTGCCCCACTACCTGGCGGGGGCGCCCTATCTGACCGGGGCCCTGGCGCTGGCCGAACGCGCCGGCCGACTGCTGGGAGCCCGGCTGCGCCTCGAGGAGCTCGCCCGGGATGCCGCCGCGCAGCGCGACGACATCGACCGGCTCGTCGGCGAGGACGACGAGCGGGCCGAGTACGTCGCCGAGCTCGAGCGGCGCGACGCCGCCACGGCCGAGGGCGACGCCGTCGACGGCCTGCCCGCCGCCGCCGTCAGCGGTGAGGAGCTGGCCGAAGAGTTCGAGCGCTACCTGCGCGACCGCGGGCACGAGTGACGGGCCGGCGGCTCACGCTGGCCGGGCTGACGGTTGCCATGCTCGTCGCAGGCTGCGCGCGCGGCGACGACGCGTTGAGCCAGTCCCCGCCGTCGCCGCCCCCGGCCCGCGTCGAACCGTCGCCCGGCGGTTCGCCGCTCCCGCCCGCGCCACCGGCCGCCCCGGCCCTGGAGCAGGTCAGCGGGGCTCTGGCCGCGGGCGCGCGGCTGCAGGCGCCGGTCGTCCTGGCGGCGCGCCCCGGGGACGACGCCCTGTACGTCGCCGAGCGCGCGGGCCGGGTCCGTGTCGTCCGCGGCGGCGCGCTGCATCCGGGCGCGTTGCTGGACATCTCCGACCAGACCACCACCGACGGCGAGCGCGGGCTGCTGGGGCTGGCCTTCTCGCCCGACGGGGACCACCTCTACCTCAGCCACACCGACGCGCAGGGCGACAGCCGGGTCGCCGAGTACGCCGTGACCGCCGCCGGGGTCGATCCGGCGTCGCGCCGCGAAGTGCTGTTCCAGTCCCAGCCCTACGGCAACCACAACGGCGGCGACATCGCCTTCGGGCCCGACGGGCTGCTGTACGTGGGGCTGGGCGACGGCGGCAGCGCCGGGGATCCCCACGACAACGGCCAGTCGCTGGCCACGCTGCTGGGCAAGCTACTGCGCATCGACCCGGCGGCCGGCGGAACCGGCGGAGCGCCCTACGACGTCCCGCCCGACAACCCCTTCGTGGGCCGGCCCGGGGCCCGGCCTGAGGTGTGGGCCTACGGGCTGCGCAACCCGTGGCGCTTCTCGTTCGACCGTGAGACCGGCGACCTGTGGATCGCGGACGCCGGGCAGTCCGCCCGTGAGGAGATCGACTTCGCGCCGGCGGGCACCGGCGCGGGCGCGAACTACGGCTGGAACCGCCTGGAGGGCACCCGCCCCTACGAGGGCCAGCCACCGCCCGACGCGGTGCCGCCGATGTTCGAGTACCCCGCGTCGGGGGGGCGCTGCGCGATCATCGGCGGCTACGTCTACCGGGGGTCGGCCATCCCGCCCCTGCGCGGCGCCTACTTGTATTCGGACCTGTGCGACGGTGAGATCAGGGCCCTGGTCCAGCAGGGCGGCAGGGTCGTGGCCGAGCGCAGCCTGGGCCTGCGCCTGCAGCGCATCGCCTCGTTCGGCCAGGGCCCCGACGGGGAGCTGTACGCGCTGTCGCTGCGCGGCGACCTCGTCCGCATCGTGGCGGGCTGACCGGCGTCAGCGCCCCACGGGTGCGCCCAGCCGTCCGCGCACGATCGCGTTGACCTGTCGGCCGTCGGCACGTCCCTTGACCCTGGGCATGACCACGGCCATGACCCGGCCCAGGTCGGCGGGATCGCTGGCGCCGGTCTGCGCGATGGCCTCGTCGACGATCGCGTGCAGCTGCTGCTCGTCGAGTTGCTCGGGCAGGTAGCGGCGCAGGACGGCCAGCTCGCGCAGCTCCTTGTCGGCCAGCTCCTGGCGGCCCGCGGCGCGGTAGGCGTGGGCCGCCTCCGCGCGCTTCTTCGCCTCTCTGGCCAGCACCTCGAGGGTCTCGGCCTCGGTCAGGTCCGCGCGGCGGCCCTCGGCCACCCGTGCGTTCGTGAGCGCGGCGACGGCCAGGCGCAGCGTCGCGACGGCGTCGGTGTCCCGCGCCTTCATGGCCACGCGCAGGTCGCTTTGGAGGCGGTCGCTGAGAGCCATGCACACGATGCTAGCCGCCCGGTCGCCGACCCCGCGGCTGGCTTCGGGCGGGCCGCGCCCCAAATGGCCCTTGCGCAGGCGAGAGTCTGGCCGTTCACTGGAGCATCGATCGTCCAGGCGGCCCCGAGCGGGGGTGGGTCGCCCACGGGCGTACCAGCGGGCATCAGGGGGGCACGCGCGATGGGAGGTCGTCTGCGCGCCGGCGCCGGCCGTTCGCTGCTGGCGTTGGCGCTGGTAGCTGTGGCGGGGTTGGCACCTGTCGGTGTCGCGGCCGCGGCGCCCGACGACACCCGCGAGCAGCTGGAGCGGACCGCCGAGCAACTCAGCGAGGCGGAGGCCCGCGCCGCCGAGCTCGACGCCGCCGTGGTCGCCGCCCAGGCTCGGCTGGCGGGCTCCGAGACGCGACTGGCGGGGCTCGACGCTCGGCTGCGCGAGCTGGAGGCCCAGCTGGCCGCCAGCGAGCAGGCGTTGCAGCACGCCCAGGCCCGCCGGGCGGTGGCCGACCGTCGGCTCGCCCATGCCCAGCGGGGACTGCAACGCGCCGAGGCCAACCTGCGCCACCACCAGGAGATCCTCGCCCGCGCTGCCGCCGCCTCCTACAAGCACGGGTCGACGTCGGTCCAGGCGGTGGGCATGGTGGACTCCCTGACGCACGCCCGCGACCCGGCCGGGTTCGTGCGCGTGCTGGAGTACATGGACCGCGCCATGACGGCCGAGACCGAGCTCATCGACCGCGCCACCGAGCTTGCCCGGCGCATCACCGTGTCGCGCGACCGCTTCGCCGCCGCCCAGCGCGAGCGGGCCGCCGAAGAGGCCGCCGCCACGGCTGCCCACGACCGCAGCCTCATGTTGACCGCCGAGCAGCAGGTCGTGGTCGATGCGGCCGCGGCCGAGCGGGGACGCCGTCAGCAGCTGCTGACCGCGCTGGAGGTCGACGAGGGCGTCAATGCGGTCCTGGTGGCAGAGCTGGGGCGCCAAAGCGACGCGCTGTCGGCGCAACTGCGCGAGCGGCAGCTGCGGGCCCTGCGACAGATGCTGCCGGACGCGATGAGCTCGTTCCTGTGCCCCATCGCCGGTCCGGTGGCGTTCATCAACGACTGGGGCTTCCCGCGCTCGGGGGGGCGCACGCACGAGGGCACCGACCTGTTCGCCGACTACGGCACGCCGATCGTGGCGATCGCCGACGGGATGGTCACCACCATGCGCGTCCTCGACGAGGGCCTGGGGGGCCTGTCGGTGACCTACAACGTCGACGGGCACCGCTTCTACAACGCCCACCTGTCGGCGGTCGCCGAGGGCGTCCGCGACGGCGCGCGCGTGCAGGCCGGCGACGTCATCGGCTACGTCGGCGACACCGGCAACGCCCGCGGCACCCCGCCGCACGACCACTTCGGCTGGTATCCGCCGGGGGGCGGCGCGGTCAATCCCTACCCGCTGCTGTCGGCGGCCTGCCGCTGACGCTGACGCCGACCACCCCGGCAGCCGTCGTGGCGCAAGTCAGTGCCGCCAGGTCCAGCCGAAGTTCAGCGCGAAGTTCACCAGCGCGCCGCCGCAGATGCCCGCGAACTGGGCGACGAGGTAGTGCACGCCGAAGAACCGCGTGAGCACGAAGAACGTCGCGACGGTGATGGCAAGTCCGCCCAGCGCCACGGTGTTGAACTGCAGGGCTCGGCCGAGGGCAAGCTTGCGGTGGTGGAAGGTCCACAGCTCGTTGCCGAGGTAGTTGCCGAGGATCGCCAGCTCGGTGGCCACCGCCGACGCCGGCGTGTCGGGCATGCCCAGCAGGCCGTGCAGGAACCACAGGATCACGAGGTTGACGACGGTGCCGACGGTGCCGACGACGCCGAACTTGACCAGCGCAGCGAGCACGTGGGGCTTGTCGCGCGCGGGGATGCCCGGGACCGGCCCCGCTGGGGGCGCGTAGCCACCGCTCGGGCGCGTCACCGGTTCCGGGCTCTGCGACGGAGAGCTCACCGGTGCGCCACGGGTCCGAGGATGTCGTCGACGGCCTCCAGCGCCTCGGGCCCGATGGGCAGGTCGGGGGCGGCGGCGTTGTCCTCGACGTGGGCGACCTTCGTCGCGCCGACGATGGCGCTGGACACCTGGGGCTGGCGCAGGCACCATGCCAGCGCCAGCTGGGGGAGCGTGCAGTCGGCCTCGTCGGCGACCGGCCGCAGCCGCTGCACCGCCTCCAGGACCTGTGGGGTCAGGAAGTGGCGCATCAACCGTGCGCCGGCTCCCGCGCCGCGGCTGCCGGCGGGCGCGTCGTCGGCCGAGCGGTACTTGCCGCTGAGCACTCCCATGGCCAGCGGGGACCAGACGACGTTGCCCACGCCCAGGTCCGCGCAGGTCGGCAGGATCCGCTGTTCGATGTCACGCCACAAGGCGCTGTACTGGGGCTGGTTGCTGACCGGCGCCGCCCAGCCCTGGCTGCGGCACAGGCCCACGGCGTGGGCGATCTGGTCGGCCGACCACTCCGACGTGCCCCAGTACAGCACCTTGCCCTGGCGCACCAGGTCGTCCATGACGCTGCAGGTCTCCTCCAACGGGGTGGCGGGGTCGAAGCGATGGCACTGGTACAGGTCAAGGTAGTCCACGCCTAGCCGGCGCAGCGACGCGTGGACCTGCTCGACCACGTGCTTGCGCGACAGGCCGCCGTCGTTGGGTCCGTTGCCGGTGGGGAAGAAGACCTTCGTCGCCAGGACGAACGACTCGCGCGGGAAGCCGGCCAGAGCCTTGCCCACGACCTCCTCGGCCCGCCCGCCGGCATAGACGTCGGCGGTGTCGAAGAGGTTCACGCCCAACTCGTAGGCACGGTGGATGCAGTCACGGGCGGCGGTCGCGCCGACCGAGCCGCCGTAGGTCAGCCACGAGCCCAGCCCCACGGCCGACACCTTGACTCCCCAGCGGCCAAGCTTGCGGTACTGCATCGTGGGATCACGTCCTCGGG
>DASZOD010000329.1:0-12378 GCA_035550935.1 Egibacteraceae bacterium
GACCTGTCGTTGGACGACCTGGCGAGATGGCTGAACCCCATCATCGCCGGGTGGATGCAGTACTACGGCCGGTTCTACCGGACAGAGCTGCAACCCCTCCTGCGGCGCGTCAACATCTACCTGAGGCGCTGGGCTGGGAAGAAGTACAAGCGGCTGCGGACCTACACGCGGTTCAAGCGGTGGTGGACCGGGCTACTCACCCGAGAACCCGGTCTGTTCGCCCAGTGGCAGTGGGTTCGCGCGCTCTGACGGCTGGTGAGAAGAGCCTGGTGACGGGAGACTGTCACGCCGGGATCTGAGGGAGCCGGGGGCTGCGATTCCCCCGGCCACCCGCCCAACTCTTTTCTTGCCAAGGTGGGGGTCGCGGGTTCGAGTCCCGTCGTCCGCTCCAGAAACCGCAGGTCAGCGGCACTGTTGGCTCCGCGGCCGGGGAGCCCGATCGGGAAATGGTTCTGTTTGGTTCCCTGGTTGGACCCCAAGCGCCCACCACGACTCCGCGGACCCATCGACCAACAGCGTCACCAAGCTAGGACTCCGGCCAGCCCCGAGGGCGGTGGAACGAACCATTACGCCCGGCATTTCTACCCCGCTGCATCACCGTGGTGTGTCTTGCTTCACAGTTCGCTGACCATTTCCGGGTTGAAATACCCAGCCACCAGAGGGCCGCGTGATCCCTCTGGAGGTGAGGGTAGATGGAGCAGGCAATGGCTTGGGAAAGCGCCGTCGACTGACGGTGTGCGGTTCCCGATCGTGCCCGACCGATCGATAACGCTCCGACTGCTAGGCCGATCCCGGCGTACGAGATCGAGCGGGGAGCGGGCTCAGGAGCTGGGCTCACTCACCGCTCTCTTCACAAGCGCGGCGATCCTCTCCTCTTCGGTGGCAGTCAACTCCTTCAGCGCGAAGGACGTCGGCCACATGGCACCTTCGTCGAGGTTCGCCTCGTCGCTGAAGCCCAACGTCGCGTACCTCGAGTTGAACTTCTTCGCGCTTTGGAAGAAGCAGACGACCTTGCCGTCCTTGGCATACGCGGGCATCCCGTACCAGGTTCTCGGCGAAAGGGCTGGGGCGCTGGCTTTGATGATCGCATGGAGCCGCTCGGCCATGGCGCGATCCGGTCCCTGCATCTCGGCGATCTTCGCGAGCAGGTCGCTTTCCCCATCCGCCTTGCCCGCGCGCCGCCCGAAGCGCGCTTCCGACTTCAGCTCTTGGGTGCGCTCCTTCATCGCGGCTCGTTCCTCGTCCGTGAACCCCTCGGACATCCTGCCGGTCCCGGTGGTGCTCTTGGCGGACTTCTGCGTGGCCTTCTTCGCGCTCATCTTCCCTCCTGTGCAGTCTCCAATGTCCTACGCGCCCGACTAACCGGTCCTGAAGCAGCCCGAGCACGTTCTCACCGGGGTCGGTGACGGGCGCCACCAGCCGGCCGTCACCGGCGTCGCTGCGCGGGCTCCTTCACGGTGGCACCGGCGACGTCGGCCCGGCCAGTTTCGCCTCGAGGTCCGGTGCGTGTCAGTAGGCCACCGGCGAGGCCACCGGTCAACGCTCCCAGCTGCTCCGGGCAGCCGGACGCACGAGGGATGCGGGCACGACCTCAGACCCGCTCGTTGCCCCTTCGGCACCACTCAAGTTCGCGCGAACCGTGACTGCGGGCGGAGGCAATGCCTAACCCAAAATCTCGAGGCCGAGCACAAACGTGAAGCGCCCCGGGTTCGGTAGAGAGCTGCTTCATTGCCTTCCGGGGAGGGTCTGCTGACCCAGGGCTGAATGGTAGGCGGCTTCGTACTCGGCGGGTGAGACCCGGCCGAGCTCGCCGTGAAGCCGGCGGTGGTCGAACCAGTCGATGTACTCCAGCGCGGCCAGCTCGACCTGCTCGTGGGTGCGCCAGGGGCCGTGTTGGCCGATCAGCTCGGTCTTGTACAGCCCCATCGCGGATGCCGCGAGCGCGTTGTCGTAACTGTCGCCGCGAGAGCCGACGGACGGTTCGACGCCGGCATCGACGAGCCGCTCGGTGTAGGCGATCGCGGTGTATTGCACGCCCCTGTCCGAGTGGTGCACCAGGCCGGCGACGGCGCCGTCACGCCGCCATATCGCAATCACCAGCGCCTCCAACGGCAGCTCGGTGCGCAGGTGGGTGGCCAGCGCCCACCCGACGATCATCCGCGAGAAGCAGTCGATGACGAACGCGACGTAGCAGAACCCCTGCCAGGTGCGCACATAGGTCAGATCCGCGACCCACTTCTCGTTGGGTCGCCCTGCGCTGAAGTCGCCATCGAGCAGATCGGGCAGCGCCGGCGCCGCGACGTCGGCCTTCGTGGTGCGTCGCGGCTTGCCCCGACGCGGCGCCCTGCAAGCCCAGTTCACCCATGAGGCGCTCGACCGTGCAGCGGGCGACGTCGACGCCCTCGCGGCGCAGCTGGACCCACACCTTGCGGGCGCCGTACACGTAGTTGGCCTCGTGCACACGCTTGATCTCGCCCTTGAGGAAATCGTCCCGCAGCACCCGGTCGGAAGGCGGACGAGGCTTGTAGGCGTAGGTGGAGACGTTCCACCCGAGCACGCGGCAGATCGGCGCCACGCCGAACCGCTCGCGGTGGCCGTCGATGAAGCGGGTCATCGCCGCTGCGGACGGTCGAGTTCCCGCGCGAAGAAAGCCGACGCCGCCTTGAGGATCTCATTGGCGCGGCGCAGCTCGGCGACCTCGCGGCGCAGCTCGGCGACCTCGCGGCGCAGCTGCTCGTTCTCGGCGCGCTGGTCGGTCGTCACCCCGGCGCGCTGGCCGTCGTCGATCTCGGCCTGGCGCAGCCAGTTGCGCAGCGTCTCACGGTTGATGTCGAGCTTATCGGCGATGCGCGCGATCGCGCCGCGCTTGCTCTCGGACTCCCCACGGACGTCGAACACCAGCCGGACGCCTCGGTCATCCCCTATAACACCGCGGTGCACCGCGCCGATCTGTTCGACCTGCTCGAGCGCAACGAGGCCCGCGACCTTCGGGCAACTTGCTCGCGCCCGGCCTCCTGTAGCCGGTTCCTTGGTTCGCTTTTGGTTCGAATCCGTGTCCAATACGGCTGGTAACGGCTTCAAACGGCTGCAATCGAAGACCAGTAGTTCCAGGGTCGCCCGCGCTTCTGCTGCTCAGCGGTGTGGCTGCGCAACCTTGCCAAGGCGGGGGTCGCAGGTTCGAATCTCGTCGTCCGCTGCACCGCGTAGTCCCAGCACACCCCGGACACATGGGCGCCGCTCCAGAGACGATCCCGGGCGGCGGGCAGGTGATGCATGTGAGCACTGGATGCGCTAACTTGCATGCATGGCGACGATCCAGATCCGCGACGTTCCCGAGTCGGTCCATCGCATCTACAAGGCGCGGGCGGCCGCAGCCGGTCAGAGCCTGCAGGAGTACCTGCGGGCTGAGCTGATCGAGGGCGCAAAGCTGCGTACCCCGCGCGAGATCGCCGCCGAGGTCGAGGCGGAGCTGTCCGCGGAGGGGACGACCGGCTACTCCACCGTGTCGGCCACCGCGCTCGTCAGGGCCGATCGGGACGGCCGCTGAGCGCGACCGGTGAGCGTGCTCGATGCCTCCGCCTACGCCGAGGCGCTCACCGCGGCCACGCCGGTTGGAGCTGCGGCGCGTCGCCTGGTTGCCGAGGCGGTGCGGTGGCACGCGCCTGCCATCTTCCCCGCCGAGGTCATGTCAGGCTTGCGCGGACTGGTCCTAAATTAGGTGGGCACCTGGAGGAGCATCGAGCCAACCGCGTGCGATGGCGGCTCGCGCAGACACGGGTGCTCCTGCACGAGTTCGCTCCGTACGCCGAGCGCGTGTGGGAGCTGCGGGAGAATCTCACCGTCTACGACGCGTGGTACGTCGCCGTGGCCGAAGCGCTTGGCGCTGCGTTGGTGACCACCGACAGCCGTCTGGCGAGCGCCAGCGGCGTCCGCTGTGCGGTGCGGCTCGTGACCGGTTAGGAGGCCACCCGGTCCGCTGAAAGCCGGCAGCCGAGAGGCATCGCCCGCGCGCTGGCACACAAGCACGCTCGGTGGACCACGTTCCCCCTGCCACGGCCCCCCGCGGGGGGAGGCCGTGGTGGCGCGCAGGCTCCTAGCGTCTGTTGCCAGCCGCAGCACGGCTCAGGTCACCGGAAGGACGCGACCGCGATGCAGGTTGGCAAAGGTCTGACCGTCGGCGTGCCGCGGGAGACCTTCCCCGGAGAGAAGCGGGTGGCGCTGACCCCCGGGGCGGTACCCGTGCTCCTCGAGGCCGGCATGGGCGTCCTGATCGAATTCGGCGCCGGCGAGTCGGCCGGCTTCCCCGACCGTGCCTATGCCGACCAGGGAGCCACGGTCGTCCGCTGGCGCAACGAGGTCTTCGGCGCCGACGTGATGCTGCGGGTGCGAGCCCTGGGCCCCAACCTCGACGCCGCCCGCCAGGAGCTCGACCGGTTGTGTCCCGACCAGGTCGTTGTCGGACTGTGCGACCCGTTGTCGCACCTGGAGGCCGTCCAGGCGCTGGCCGAGCGCAAGGTCACGCTCTTCGCCATGGACCTGATTCCGCGCATCACCAGGGCGCAGAGCATGGACGCCCTGTCGTCTCAGGCGACCGTGGCCGGCTACAAGGCCGTCATCCTGGCGGCTCGGGCGCTGCCGAAGATGTTCCCCATGCTGACCACCGCAGCCGGCACCATCCCGCCGGCACGCGTGTTCGTCGTCGGCGCGGGCGTGGCCGGCCTGCAGGCCATCGCCACCGCCAAGCGGCTGGGGGCGGTCGTGGAGGCCTACGACATCCGTCCCGATGTCAAGGAGCAGGTCCACAGCGTCGGCGCGAAGTTCGTTGAACTCGAGCTGGCAGCCGGCCAGGCTCAGGACGGGGGCGGCTATGCCCAGGCCATGGATGAGGACTTCTACCGCCGCCAGCGGGAGCTGATGGCCAGGGTGGTGGCCGGCAGCGACGTGGTCATCACCACCGCCTCGGTGCCAGGCCGCCCCGCGCCGCAGCTGGTGACGGCCGAGATGGTCGCCGCCATGGCGCCCGGCTCGGTGATCGTGGACCTGGCCGCCGAGCGGGGCGGCAACTGTGAGCTGACCCGGCCAGATGAGGTCGTGACCGCCGACGGCGTGAAGATCTACGGGCCGACCAACCTGCCTGCCACCGCCGCCTACCAGGCCAGTCTGCTGTACGCCAAGAACATCACGACTTTCCTGCTGCACCTGGCGAGGGACCGGGCGGTCTCTGTCGACCTGGAAGACGAGATCACCTGCGGCACGCTGCTCGTGCGCGGCGGCGAGATCGTCCACCCGGTGCTGCGCAAGGCCCTGGGGCTGCAGGTCCCCGAGGACGAGGGCCCGCCCGATTCGGCTCCGGCGCCCCAACGGTCTCCCCAGCCGGTGGGCGCCGAGCCCGGGGACCCGGCAGCCGCCGGCTCGCCGGGCGGGGACGGACAGGGACGTCGCCGTCGGCGCTGGCGGCGCGGGCCCCGGGCTGCGGAGAAGGTGCGCTGATGCCCCAGAACCTGGAGACCGGGCTGTACGTCTTCGTGCTGGCCACCTTCGTGGGCTTCGAGGTGATCCGGCGGGTGTCGCCCCTGCTGCACACCCCGTTGATGTCGCTGACAAACGCGCTCGCTGCGATCTCTCTGGTTGGCTCGATCGTCATCGCCGGGTCGGACGAGAGCACGTTGAGCACGGTGCTGGGGACGATCGCGGTGACCGCTTCGACTGCCAACGTCGTCGGCGGTTTCCTCATCACCGACCGCATGCTGAAGATGTTCAAGAAGCGGGAACCGCTGTAGTGCAGCAGGCCACTGACATCCTCATCCAGCTGTCGTACCTGACGGCGGCGGTGCTGTTCATCCTCGCCCTGAAGTGGCTGAGCCGCCCGACCAGCGCCCGCCGGGGCGTGCGGGCCGGCGAGGTCGGCATGCTGCTGGCCGTCGTCGGCACGCTGCTCAAGGCCGAGGTCGTCAGCTACGAGTGGATCTTCGCGGCCTTCCTGCTGGGATCGGCGATCGGCGTCCCGCTGGGGATGATGCAGATGACCGCCGTGCCCCAGCGCACGGCGCTGTCCCACGCCTTCGGCGCGCTGGCCGCCGCGCTCGTGGGCACCTCCGAGTACTACCTGCACAGCGACGAGCTGCGACCGTTCATCATGGCTGCGCTTGCCTTCGAGGTGGTGCTGGGCTACCTGACCTTCACCGGCAGCCTCATGGCGTTCGGCAAGCTGCAGGATCTGCTGCCCAGCCGGCCCCTGATCTACCGAGGCCAGAACGCCGCCAACCTGGCGCTGTTCGCCCTGGCGGTGGGGGTCGCGGTCTACCTCGTCGTCGACCCCGGCGCCACCGCCCTGTTCCCGCTGCTGGCCGCGCTGTCGCTGCTGTTCGGCGTCCTGCTGATCATCCCGATCGGCGGTGCGGACATGCCCACGGTCATCTCCCTGCTGAACTCATACGCCGGGCTGTCCGCCGCGGCCATGGGCTTCGTGCTCGACAACGAGCTCCTGATCATCGCCGGGGCGCTGGACGGCTCGTCGGGCTTCATCCTGTCGGTCATCATGTGCCGGGCCATGAACCGCTCCTTCACCAACGTGCTGTTCGGCGGCTTCGGTCAGGCCAGGGCCGTCGCGGGGAGCCAGGCTGAGGAGCGCACGGTGCGCAGCGCCAGCGCCGAGGAGGCCGCGGCGATCCTGGAGTCTTCCTCCTCGGTCATCGTCGTCCCCGGCTACGGCATGGCCGTGGCCCAGGCCCAGCACAAGGTCCGCGAGCTCTACGACGCCCTGGTCCAGCGGGGTGTGGAGGTCACCTTCGCCATCCACCCGGTCGCCGGGCGCATGCCCGGGCACATGAACGTCCTGCTGGCCGAGGCCGACATCCCCTACGACCGGATGCTTGACCTCGACGAGGTCAACTCCGAATTCCCGCAGGCGAACGTGGCGCTGGTCATCGGCGCCAACGACGTCACCAACCCGGCGGCCCGCAGTGACCGCAGCAGCCCGATCTACGGCATGCCGGTCCTGGAGGTCGACAAGGCCGCCAGCGTCATGGTCATCAAGCGCAGCATGAGCCCGGGGTTCGCCGGCGTGGGCAACGACCTGTACTTCATGGACAAGACCCTGATGCTGTTCGGGGACGCCAAGTCCTTCGTCGGCGACATCATCAAGGAGCTGTCGGGCGTGCCCGCCGGGGTTTAGGCGTCACGCCGGACCGTGGGGTCGAGGAGCGCACCATGGGAGACTGGGCACCGCGCTGGATGTCTGACCGCGAGCTCGGGCTCGCCGAGCGCCACCCGCCCGGCGGCCTCCCGGGACCCCAGCCCGCTGGCCGCTCGGCACCCGACCGCAACCTGGGACTCGAGCTGGTGCGGGCGACCGAGGCGGCCGCACTGGCGGCCGCCCGACTCATGGGGCGAGGCGACCCGGAGGCGGTTGACCGCGCCGCCGTCGACGCCATGCGGCTCATGCTGGGCACCGTGCCGATGGACGGCCTGGTCGTGATCGGCCGTGGCGAGAAGGACGACACCCCCACGCTGTACAGCGGCGAGGCGATCGGCAAGGCCGGCGCCCCCGCCGTGGACATCGCCGTCTTGCCCATCGACGGCGTCAGGCTGACCGCGCAGGGCATGAACGGCGCGCTGTCGGTGGCGGCGCTGGTCGAGCGCGGATCGCTGCTCGAGCCGGGGCCGTGCGCCTACATGGACAAGATCGCGGTCGGCCAGGAAGCCGCCGACGCCATCGACATCGAGGCGCCGGTGGCCGACAACCTCCGCCGCATCGCCGCCGCTACCGGCAGTCAGGTGGCGGACCTGACGGTCATGATCCTGGACCGCAACCGTCACGAGCGGCTCGTCGGGGACGTCCGCGACGCAGGCGCCCGGATCCGGTTCCTGCTCGACGGCGACGTGGCGGGCGCGATCGCCGCGGCCCGCCGCGGCACCGGCGTCGACCTGCTCATGGGCATCGGGGGCACGGCCGAGGGCATCATCGCCGCCTGCGCGCTGAAGTGTCTGGGCGGGGCCATCCAGGGACGGCTTGCCCCGCGGGACGAGGCCGAGCGGGAGCGGACCGCCGGCGCCGGCTACGACGCCGACCGGGTCCTGGCCACCGACGACCTCGTGTCGGGCGATGACGTGTTCTTCGCCGCAACCGGCATCACCGACGGCGACCTGCTGGGCGGGGTGCGCTACCGGGGGGACAGCGCGATCACCCATTCGATCGCCATGCGGTCCCGTTCGGGCACGGTCCGGCTGATCGACGCCGAGCACCACCGCGACAAGCTCAAACGCTTCTCGGCGATCGAGTACTGAGGACGGATCTCGCCTCCGGCGCTGACGCGCCTCCGGTCCTCAGAGGCGGATCTCGCCTCCGGCGCTGACGCGCCTCCGGTCCTCGCCGCTCCTGACCGCCGTCGGCATCAGCCTCGGGCGGCGGGGGCACTCCAGCCCAGCAGCGGGACCGGTGCCGGGGCCCCCAAGAAGAAGCCCTGCCCGTAGCTGACCCCCAGCTCCCGCAGCGCGTCGAGCTCCTGCTGGGTCTCGATGCCCTCGGCCGTCATGGTCGCGCCGATCTGCTCGGCGAAGGGGATGAGCGCGCAGGCCAGCGCCCGCCGGCGGCCGTCGCGGTCGATCCCTCGCGTCAGCGACACGTCGAGCTTCACCACGTCCGGGTCCAGGCGCAGGATGTGGCGCAAGCTCGCGTAGCCGGCTCCCGCGTCGTCCACGGCCAGCCGGGCACCACGGGAACGCAGCCGCAGCAGCGCGTCGCCCAGCGCCTGGTAGTCATCCACGGCGGCGTGCTCGGTGAGTTCGACCATGAGCCGCTCGGCCCCGGGCCGGTGGAACAACTGCTGAAAGGCCTGGGTCAGCAGTGTCTGCGGGGAGGCGTTGACCGACAGGTACAGCCCGTCGGGGATCTCCTCCAGGTGCGACCAGGCCGCCCGGACGGCGGCCACCTCCAGCTCGGCCTGGCGGCCGACCTTGGCGGCCTCCGCGAACCACAGGGCGGGCGACCGCTGCGGGTCAGGACGGAAGCGCGCCAGCGCCTCAACGCCGACGACCTGGCCGTGGCGCAGGTCCACCACCGGCTGGAACACCATCGCGAAGGCCGCGGGCTCCAGCGCGCGCTCCACCCGGCGGACCCGCTCCTGCTGCTCGCGCGGCTCGCGCTCTCGACGCTCGAGCTCGGCAGCCAGGTCGTCGACCAGCCCTGTGGCCACGCTGCCCGACAGGCTGATCCGCCCGCAGGCGACCCGGCGGATCGTGCCGCACAGCTCGGGGCCCGGCGTGCTCTTGAGCACGTAGCCGACCGCTCCCGCGGCGAACATGCGCATGACCGCTGGGCGGTCGTCGTAGGCCAGCATCGCCAGCACCTGGGTGTCAGGCGAACGCGTGCGGATCCCGCCCGCCGCCTCAGGGCCGCCACCGGGGACGCCCACGTCGACCAGCGCGACCGCCGGGCGCAGCGTCCCCGCCAGCCGGGCCACTTCGACGGCGTCGTCGGCCACGCCCACCGCGGCGACCGAGGCGTGATCGGCCAGGACAAGCAAGAGGGCGTCGCGGGTCTGGGGGTCACCGTCGGCGACCAGCACCCTGACGACGCCCTCAGGGGAGTCGTCGCCAGCAGGTTGCGGTTCGGGCATGCTCGCTCCGGCCAACGGGTCCGTCCGAGGCGCCCCGAGCGCCGCGGTCGCCTGGCTTGTCGACCTGTACGGCAGGTACCTTGAGCGTCCAGTGACGGAACGCAGAGGCGTCATCTGGCGCAGCAGCGGGGCTCTGCTAGCATCCTCCGGCATGGAAGCCAACGCTCTCAAGCTGACCGACTACTACTCGGCCCGCGACAAGCCAGAACGCCTCCTCATGACGGCCGAGCTGCCCGGCGACCTCGCCGACGACGCCGCGTTCCGCCACGGGGTCCAGCGCGGCTACCTGTTGGCGCTCGCGCACGTGCGCCTGTTGGCGCGAGGCGGGACGCCGGTGGGCGAACTCGAGGAGTACGCCCTGCAGAGGCTGCCCGGCTGGATCGACAGCGGCGGGGCCGACGACCTGCCGCTGTGGGGTGACATCGGCGGATGACGACGGCGGCCCGGCCGCCGTCAAAGAACAGAACCCGGCGGGCGCCGCCCGCCGTCCCTGTGATCGATCGCCTAGTCGGGCGAGCGTAGCAGGTGGTGCAGCAGGATCAGCTGGGTCAGCGCCAGCGGTTCGCTTCGGGTCTCGGAGTCCAGCATCCCCAGGGAGTCGGGCACCGGGTCGTCGCGGTCGAGGCTGTCCCAGATCTGCTTCTCGATGACCTGGCTCTCCTCGCGCGGCGCGTAGCCGTGGATGTGGAAGGCGTCGACGGGCCGGCCGTTCTCGTCGCGCTCGAGCTTGAGGTGCATGGCGGGGCGCCGGTCGCCGTCGTCGAGCACGCCCGCGAGGTTGGGCTGGGGGATCGTCGGGCGCAGCAGCAGGGTGGCGCTCAGCGGCGTCTCCTCGGGGTCGTCGCGCTCTTCGATCGGCCCGAAGCGCACGACGATGTCCGCCTTCGCGCGCTGGGGGCGGATGAACTGCTCGGACTCGGGCTCCCGCGTTTGCAGCTGCTCGCGCACCTCCTCCTCGGTGTAGCCGCGCTCGCTGACGTCACGCTCGATCTTCCACTCGTAGCGGATCTCCTCTGGCGGGTCGAGGTAGACGCTGACGTCGAAGCAGGCCCGCGAGACCCTCGTGTACAGCGGCAGCAGGCCTTCGACGATCACGAACTCCCTGGGCTCGACGAGCTCAGGCCGCACCAGCTTGCCGTTCGAGTGGTCGTAGACGGGCTTGAGGATCGGCTGGCCGGTGGCCAGCAGCTGCAGGTGCTGCTCCATGATGTCGATGTAGTTGCAGTCCGGGTGAAGCGGCGTGAAGGGAACCTCCTTGCGCTCCTCCCGGTCGTAGCGGTGGTAGTCGTCCGCCGGGACGGTGGTGGCGCGCTCGGGCCCGAGGGCTTCGATGATCCCCTTGGTCAGCGTCGTCTTCCCCGACGCGCTGTCCCCGGCGATCGCCATCATCTTCGGGCGCGAACCGCGGGGGGACGCGGTCTGCGAGGCCCGGCTCATTCGCATCATCTTGTCAGGCATGTCAATCCCCCTGGGGGGTCTCGGAGAGATCGCGACCGAGGTGGACGGCCTCGACGACGAGGCGGCGCTGGGTCGGCGTCGACACGAACGACTGGGTCCGCCACCCCGCTTCGGTGCGCGTCGGCCCGCGCAGGATCTGGCCGGCCGTGACGCTGGTGGCCACGAAGCAGCACTCGGCGTTGGACACGAGGTCGTCCAGCTGCAGCGGCCTGCCCGGCTCCTGGCCCGCATCGGCGAGCTTCTCGCGCTCCTCGTCGGACTGCGGCGCGAGGCTAGCCTGCATGTCGCCGCCGAGCAGGCGGACGAAGGCGGCGGTGATGACGCCCTCCGGCGCGCCGCCGACGCCGAACAGCGCGTCGGCCCGGGTGTCGGGCAACATCACCCGCAGGGCGCCGAAGACGTCGCCCTCGGGGATCAGCACGATGCTGGCCCCGGCGGCGTAGATGCGCTCGATGAGGTCCTCGTGGCGGGGCTTGTCGAGCACGACGGTGGTCAGTTCGCTGACCGGCTTGCCCAGCGCCTTGGCGACGCTGTCCAAGTTCTCCTCCACCGGCCGGTCGATCTCCACCGCTCCGACCGCCGCCGGACCGACCACGACCTTGTCCATGTACCACGACGCGGGGCTGCCCCACAGGCCGCCCTCCGGAGCGGCGGCCACCACCGCGATCGCCCCCTCGGCGGCCCGGGCGCAGGCGCTGGTGTTCTCCAGCGGGTCGACCGCCAGGTCGAAGGCCGGGCCGTCGCCGTCGCCCACCGACTCGCCGATGTACAGCATCGGCGCCTCGTCCTTCTCGCCCTCGCCGATGACGACGGTGCCCCGTCCGGGGAGGGTGTCGAAGGCCTCGCGCATCGCCGCGACGGCGGCGGCGTCGGCCTTATCCGAGTCACCGCGCCCCACCCAGGGACGGCAGGCCAGTGCGGCCTCCTGCGTGCCGCGCAGCAGGTGCACGGCCAGGGCATCCATGTCCAGGCTGCTCATGACGCCGACCCCTCCTTGCGGTCCAGCAGCTCCCCAGCGGCGACGGCGATGTTGTCGGGGGTGAAACCGAGCTGCTCCATCGCCACCTCACCAGGGGCCGAGCCGCCGAAGCGGTCCAGGCCCAGGATCCGCCCGGTGGGACCGGCGATCCCCTCCCAGCCCTGCGGCACCCCGGCTTCGACCACCACCCGGGGCACGCCGGGAGGCAGCAGCGCGGCACGACGTTCGTCGGGCAGCCCGGTAAAGCGCTCGCGCCACGGCATCGACACCACGCGCGCCGCGACCCCGTCGCCCGCGAGCGCCTCCGCCGCGTCGCGGGCCTTC